>CAYNFA010000133.1:0-8624 GCA_964396345.1 uncultured Thalassobaculum sp. | reverse complement strand
AACCGGCTCCCACCCATCCGGATGCCCGCGGCCTCGCCGCCACGAGGATGCATGAGGCACGCCGGAACGCGCACACGGGTTCGGACGACGCGGAAGCGGATGTTCGAGATCCGGCTCTGGCAAGGGCTGGACCCAACGGCCGCGCCGAACACCATGATCGCGATGGCCGACAACGAGACTGATGCGCTGGCGCTCGCCGAGCTGGGTTCCGCCGAGATCATCAGCTTGGTGGCGCTCCCCGGGCGGGTGTCGACGGTCGGCCCGAGCCGCGTGATCGGCTGCACCCGGGTGGTCTGGTAACCCCTTGGGAAACACCCGGGGCTTCTCCCGCGAAGCCCGGTCATGCGCTACGCATATGACATTCGGAACGCATCCTGAGCGCGGACTTTGAACGAACTACGGTCCGAAGCCTCGACGGTACCGGCTAGGCAGCCCCAGGCGCGGCGTCGGCAGGGGCTTCGCAACGGGCCAGAATGACGCGAGCGGCGGGAATCTGGACACGCGCCACCGTGCCCTCGCCGAGAACGCTTTCCAGGGACAGCCTGCCACCGTGCGCCTCGACGATAGCCCGGCTTATCGCCAGGCCGAGGCCGGTACCGCCATGCTCGCGGGACAGGTGCGAACGGACCTGCTCGAACGGTTCGAGAACCCGCTCGAGATCCTCCTTCGGGATACCCGGCCCGTTGTCCGCCACCGTCAGGACGTACCCGCCGGCGTCGTCGAACTGATCGCGGATCTCGATCCGGCCGCCGGCCGGCGTGAATTTGACGGCGTTCCCGACCAGATTCAGGATCACTTGGCGGAGACCGCGGTCGTCGGCCAGCAGCCGCGTCCCGACAGTCGCCAGTTGGGCGCCGACGGCAATCCGCTTCGTCTGCGCCTGCGGTTGGATCATCGCCTGGGAATCGGCGACCAGGGTGGAGATGGCGACCTCCTCCTCGCGGATCGTATAACCACCGCTATCCATCCGGGACATGTCGAGCAGGTCGTTGATCAGATTCATCAGGTATTGCGCGCTGGTGTGGATGTCGTGACCGTACGAACGATATCGTTGCGAAAGGTCGCCGAGCATCCCGCTGCCGAGAACCTCGGAGAACCCCAGAATGGCGTTCAGCGGGGTCCGCAGCTCATGGCTCATGGTGGCGAGGAACTGAGTCTTCGACCGGTTGGCATGCTCGGCCCGATCGCGCGCCTCGGCCAGGTCGTCGTGGTAGCGCTGGATCGTGGCGATCATCTCGTTGAAGCCGTCGATCAGGGTTCCGACCTCGTCGTCGCTGGAACGCACGGCCCGGGCTCCGAAGTCGTGATCGGCGGACACTCTCTGCATCGTGGTGGCCAGATGCTCGATCGGTCGCGAGATCGCCTGGCCCAGCAGCCGCGCCAGCAACCAGGCAATGACCGCGGCGCCGATCATCACCGCACCGCTGATCAGCAAGATCTCCCAGACCGCCGCGTCGAGCTGACTCAGAGTTGCGCACAGCTGAAGTTTTCCGAGATCCCGGCCGGCATGCTCGACGTCGAGGGTGAGCAGGCCGTACTGGTCGAGCTTACGGAATCCCCGGTCGGGCCACTCGAGCCCTGGGGCGAGCGTTCCGTGGGTGGCGAACACGGTGCCGTCCCGGTCGAGCAGTCGCGCGTAGACCACCAGTGGCCGTGACGTCAGGGTCGAGAGGGTCTCCTTGGCTGCACGGGCATCCCCAAAGACCAGGGAGGCCTCAAGGTTGGCGGAAAGAATCCCACCCACGGCAGTCAGTTCCTGCCGCAGCGCGGCGCTCCGGGACTCATAGGCGTGCCAGGCCGTGAACGCGGTGACCACCAGGATGGCCGCGACGCTGATCGCAGTGGTCAGCCAGATGAGCTTGCTGCGGATCGAAACGATACCGGGCCACTTCACGGCACTGTCCTCCAGGCCTTGCCGTCCACGATCTCGGCGAGCCGAAGGACCTTGGAACTCAGAACCACGCCGCTGCGCTTCAGCTCGTCCAGATTGATGCGGAAGCGAAACTGCTTATTGTCCAGGAAGAGCTCGATGTGCCCCCCGGCGCGGGCGAACCCGGCGGCGTCGGAGACCAGCAGCATGTGCTCCCGGCGGGCGGCGGCGAGCAGGTCCGGCATCGTCTCGGCTGCGTTCGGCGTCCCCGTGAACAGCAGGTCGCACTTGCCCAGCCGGGCGACCGTACGCTCCACCCGAACCAGCTTCACCCGGCGCTCACCGGCGGTCGCGGTGTCCCATCCGGCGAACACCCCATCGTCAAGAACGCCGTTCTCCAGGCAGAGCGTCACCATTCCGGCGTTCACCGAGCCGTTCAGCCAGGAGGCGTATTGGGCGAAGTTGTAAAGGAAACCCGCCTTGATCGTGTCCTGACTGAGTTCGCCCGACCGCGCACTGCGCTCCGGCAGCAGCAGGCAGAACAGGCCTGCCAGCAGCACGGCCGCCGCCACTGCCCGCCGCCTGGGGGCACCCCCTCCGGGAACGCCGTTCGACCGGCGTTTCGACCGCGACGTGAGGCGAACTCCAGACACGGTCAGAACTTGAGAACCAGAGTCGCAAACAGGCTGCGCTCGACCTCCGTCGCGAGCGGCGACGGATTGGCGGCGCGCTCGGTTCCGAACTCCTGCCGCCCGTCGCTCAGCAAGTTGCGGCCGGTCAGGGCCACTTCCACCGCCGGGCTGGGCGACCAGGACAGCCGGGCATCGACGTCCACATAGCCGTCGACGTTCAGGTTGCTGAGTTCGTCGACGACTCTGACCACCGTGTCGAACCGCCAGTTCGGCGCGAGGTCGTAGAACGACTGGAGGGCGACCTGGTGCTTCGGCGAATTGCCCTCGGCACCGGCCGGGGCGTCCAGATCCTCCTGCAGCCAGGAATAGCTGCCGCGCAGTCGCCAGGACGGCGCCGCGTGCCAGGTGGCGGAGAACTCGGCACCGTAGGTGCGGCCGTCGGCGTTCTCGTTGATCTGCACCGGCACCTCGAGGAACGGCGTGCCGTAGTCGGTGTTGAAGATCGTGGTGCCGGCGGCGGAGTCGAGCAGCAAGCCATCATAGGTGTTGTAGAACCCCGCGACGTCGACGGAGAGGTCGGACGAGAGCCGGGCCCGATAGCCGGCCTCGTAGGCCGTGATGCGCTCGGCGTTGAGTTCGCGCGTGCCCTGGATCGACACGGCGAGCGGCAGTCCCGACGGGTTGGCCGCGGTGTTCGGCGGGATCACCACGTTGCGGATGATACCGTTGGTCTCCACCGTCGACGGCGTCCGGACCGCCTGGGAAACGGCGGTCCAGACCGCGTGATCGGGCGTGATGTTCCAGAGGGCACGGGCCGACGGCTGCACCTCGGTGCCGGAGATCGAATGGTGCTCGATCTTGGTGCCGAGCGTGAGTTCGACCCGGTCTTCGAGGAACCGCCGGGACCCCTGCAGGAAGCCGTCGACGATCTCGACCGACTGGGAGTCGGGATCGATCTGGAAGCTGAAGGCCGGTGTATCGACAGCGTCGTGGACCAGCCGGAAGCCGCCGCCCCAGGTCACCACGATCCCGGCACCCGCTAAGAAGCGGTGCTGGGCGTGCAGATCCATGGTCGTTAGGGTTGCCTCGACCACAGGAGTGTCGATGTCCATGTATTGATGGTCGAGGAAGCCCTGAACCGAGAGGTTCGAGCCGGCGCCCAGGTGGCGATCCCACCGCCCCAGGACGAACGCGCCATGGCGGTCGGTGTCGCCGGCGCTCAGGTTGGAGTACGGTGTCGTCAGCGACGGGGTCAGGCTTCGGTCCCCGGCGGCGACCGAATTCGCGCCGGCCTCCAGGAGAACGGTGTCGCGGCCCGACGGGGTCCAGTCGATCCGCAGATCCGCCCGGCCGCTTTCCCAAGCATCGTTGCCGTCGCTCGAACCGGACAGGTTGGTGTCGTCGTTCGCTTCGGCCTGGACGGACAGCCGGTAGCTCCCGTCATTCCCGATGACTCCACCCTGTCGGGCCGCCATCCGACCCAGCACTTCGGTGCCGGCGGCGATCTCGACCCGGGCGCCCAGGGTGTCGGCGGAATGCCTCGTGATGATGTTGATCACGCCGTTGACCGCGTTCGCCCCCCACAGGGTGCCGCCCGGGCCGCGCACCACCTCGATGCGCTCGATGTCGTCGATCGGGACGTTGTGACGATCCCAGAACACTCCCGAGAACAGCGGCGAGTAGACGCTGCGGCCGTCGATCATCACCAGCAGCTTGTTGGCGAAGCGGCTGTTGAACCCACGAATGCTGACGGCCCAGGAACTGGCGTTGATGCGGGCCACGTTGACGCCCGGAACCAGCCGGAGCGCGTCAGGCAGATTGGTCGCCCCCGAGCGCCGGATCTCCTCGCGCGGGAGGACATAGACCGCCGCCGCGGCGTTCTGGGCACGCTCGGGCTGCTTCGAGACCGTCGTCACCTCGACGTTCATCAGGTATTCAAGCGACATCTGGGTGATCGGATTGGCCGGCTCCGCCGCGCCGGCCGTCCTCGGGGCATCGACGGCGAGTCCCGATGCCAGTATCGTGAGAAGAACGAGCCTAGTCTTGCGGACCATGCCGCGCCCTCCCCCAGATCGAACATTCGGTCCTCGTTGTGGGCCATGAGTTGTAAAAATTCAGTGAAGAATATTGACTTAGAGGCGTGCCGTTCGTTCCGGCGCGCACCCGGCGCGAAAGGCGCACCGACGATGTCTCCGCACGCCCTTCAGGATCTCCAAGCCTTGGTGCGCCCGCGGCGGCTGGCGGCGACGGGATCGATACGGCCGGGTCAGGTCGCGGACATCCCTGCGCTGTTGCGGCTGGAGGAGGCCTGCTTCGACAGCGACCGGCTGTCCCGGCGCAGCTTCAACCACGTTTTGACCAAGGCCAAGGCGTCGCTGTTCGTCGCCGAATCAGCACCCCACGGGTCCGATCCGGGCGGCGCGATCATCGGCTACGGCCTCGTGCTGTTCCATCTCGGCACGGCGCTGGCTCGCCTGTATTCGCTCGCCGTGCATCCGTCGCAGCGTGGACGCGGCATCGGCATCCAGCTCCTCGACTACGCCGAATCTGAGACCCGGCGCCACGATTGCGTGGCGCTGCGCCTTGAGGTGCGGGCCGACAACGCCGCCGCGATCGCGCTCTACGAAAGCCGTGCCTACCGCCGGCTGATCCCGCTGCCGCACTATTACGAGGATGCCTCCGACGGCTGGCGCTACGAGAAGCGGATGCGCTTCAGCCCGTCGCCGACCGTCCCGCAGGTGCCGTACTACCATCAGACCACCGACTTCACCTGCGGCCCCGCCTGCCTGATGATGGCGATGACGGCGCTCGACCCGTCGCGCACCATGGACGCCAACGACGAGATCCGGATCTGGCGCGAGGCGACCACGGTCTTCATGACGTCCGGACACGGCGGCTGCGGCCCCTACGGTCTGGCGCTCGCCGCCCACCGCCGCGGCTTCGCGGTGCGGGTCGTGGTGACGGAGACCGGACCGCTGTTCCTCGACACCGTGCGCAGCGCCGAGAAGAAGCGGATCATGGCGCGCGTCCACGAATCGATCGAGGAAGATTTCCACCTGGCCGGGCTGCCGGTGGAAATCGCCGCGATCAGCGCCACCGACATCCGCGACGCCTTGGAGGCAGGCTGGATCCCGATCCTTCTGATCAGTTCGTACCGGTTCAACGCCGAGAAGGTTCCCCACTGGATCGTCGTGACCGGCGTCGACGATCGCTTCCTGCTGGTGCACGACCCCGACATGGACGACGACCTCCTGAAGACCGACATGGACTGCGTGCACGTGCCGGTGCCGCGCGCCGCCTTCGACAGCATGACGCGGTTCGGCCGATCGCGACTGCAGGCGGCGGTGTTCGTCCGCCGCCGGGAGACGGTGGCGTGAGCGCGCTGGTCGTCCTGGTGGACAGGCCGGAGGACCTGCCGATCCCGCCCGAGGGGTTGCGGGTCGTCAAAACGCGGGACTACCTCACGCAGCCGACCAGCTTCGGCGACGAGACGGTGCGGATCGTCAACCTGTCGCGCGACCTGGTCTACCTCGGTCAGGGCTACTACGCCTCGCTGCTGGCCGAGGCCCGGGGTCACCGGGTCATCCCGTCGGCCGCCGCCATCCTGTCGCTGAAGGAGCGCAGCCGGGCCTGGACCGGGATGCGCGCGGTCGAGCGGGTGCTGCTGCGATCGCTGGCGCGCATCAAGGAAACCCCCGAGGCGTCGTTCTCGATCGACGTCTACTTCGGGCGGACCGCCGACCACCGCTACGAGCGCGTCGCGCGCGAGGCGTTCGACCGGTTCCGGGCGCCGATCCTGAGGGTCCAGATCCGCCGCGATCCGGAATGGGGCTTCTACGTGAAGGCGATCCGGCCGCGCACCGTCGACGAACTGCACGCCGCCGAGCAGCCGACCTTCGCGGCCGCCCTGGAGGCTTACACAAGGCGCGCGTGGCGCGCGCCGAAGGGCCCCAAGCGGGTGCGCTACACCCTGGCCGTGCTGCACGACCCGAAGGAGGCGCTGCCGCCGTCCGACCCTAAGGCTCTCGCCACCCTGGAGCGGGTCGGCGCGCAGATCGGCGTGTCGGTCGAGATGATCCAGCCGAAGGACTACGCCCGGCTCGCCGAATTCGACGCGCTGTTCATCCGCATGACCACCGCGCTCGACAACCCGACCTACCGGTTCGCCCGCAAGGCCGAGGACGAGGGCATGCCGGTGCTCGACGACCCGACCTCGATCCTGCGCTGCACCAACAAGGTGTTCCTGGCCGAGACCCTGGCGGCCCGAAAGATCCCGGCGCCGAAGACCCTGGTCCTGGACGCCCGCAGCCTGAAGCGGGCGACCGACGAGCTGTCGTTCCCGATCGTCCTGAAGATCCCCGACGGCTCGTTCTCGCGCGGCGTGATGAAGGCCGACAACCTCGAGGCCCTCAAGCGCATGTCGAAGGAACTGTTCGCCGACAGCGACCTGATCCTCGCCCAGGAGTTCATGCCGACCGAGTTCGACTGGCGGGTCGGCGTGCTGGACGGCAAGCCGCTGTTCGTCTCGCAGTACACGATGGCGCCGAAGCACTGGCAGATCTACAACCACGGCGCCAGCGGACGGGCCAAGCACGGCGGCTTCCGGACCCTGCCGATCGAGGACACCCCGAAGCTGGTGCTGGACGTGGCGGTCGCCGCCACCCGCCTGATGGGCCAGGGCCTGTACGGCGTCGACCTCAAGCAGAACGATCGCGGCGTCTTCGTGGTCGAGGTCAACGACAACCCGAACATCGATTCCGGGGTCGAGGACAAGGTGCTCAAGGACGCGCTGTACCGCACGATCCTGGACTCCTTCATCCGGCGGATCGAGGCGGGGTGAAGGGTTCCTTGATTTGACGGACCGGCGGAGCCGCCTATCCTCTTAGGCGGAGGTTCCGCCGATGACCCGACGCCGCCCGCTGCTCGCCCTGCTCGCCCTGCTCGCCGCCGCGCTTCTCGGCGTCGCCGCGGCCGCGCCCTCGTCGGCGCGCGAGAGCCTGACCATCGGCCTGACCCAGTACCCGAGCACGCTCAACCCGATGATCGACTCGATGCTGGCCAAGTCCTACGTGCTGGGAGCTGCGCACCGGCAGCTCACCATCGAGGGGCACGACTGGACGCCGGTCTGCCAGCTCTGCGTCAAGCTGCCAAGCCTGGAGGACGGCGACGCCGAGCGGTTCCCGTCGCAGACCGAGGCGGGCGAGCCGGTCGATGGCGTGCGCAAGACCTACGAGCTGCGGGACGACGCGTACTGGGGCGACGGCACGCCGGTCACCACCGACGACGTGCTGTTCGCCTGGGAGGTCGGCCGGCACCCGGACACCGGCGTCGCCAACTTCCGGGGCTACCGCGACGTCCTGGAGATCGAGGTCCACGGGCCGAAGCGGTTCACCGTGGTCGCCCGCAAGCTCGACTACCGCTACCCGTCGATGGGCGACTTCAACGTCCTGCCCGCGCATCTCGACCGCCCGGCCTTCGAGGTCCCCCGCGAGTACCGCAACCGCACCCTGTACCAGACCGACCCGACCAACCCCGGCCTGTGGAACGGCCCCTACCGGGTCGCCGGGATCGAGACCGGCGCGCGCGTGGTGCTGGCGCGGAACGATCACTGGAAGGGTCCGCGGCCGGCGTTCGCGCGCGTCGAGATCCGGACCATCGAGAACACCTCGGCGCTGGAGGCGAACCTGCTGTCCGGCTCGATCGACATGATCGCCGGCGAGCTCGGCCTGGAGACCGACCAGGCCGTGGCGTTCGAGAAGCGCCACGGCGCCCGGTACCGGGTCGAGTTCAAGCCGGGGCTGATCTACGAGCACCTGGACGTCATGCTCGACAACCCGGTGCTGGCCGACCGGCGGGTCCGTCAGGCGCTGATCCTGGCGCTCGACCGGCAGGCGATCAGCGAGCGGCTGTTCGCCGGCAAGCAGCCGGTGGCGACCACCAGCGTGCACCCGCTCGACTGGGTGCACACGACCGACGGCGTGCCGGCCTACGGCTTCGACCCGGAGCGCGCCGCCGTCCTGCTCGAGGAGGCCGGCTGGATGCTCGAAGGGAACTCGTCCGTGCGCACGCGCAACGGCGAGACGCTAAGCGTCACGCTCGTCGAGAACCAGAGCTGGAACGAC
>CAYNFA010000132.1:0-8663 GCA_964396345.1 uncultured Thalassobaculum sp. | reverse complement strand
ATCGCCGAGGCGGCACCTCTCGACCCCTACCGCGCCTATGAGATGACGCCGGGCCCGGACTGCACGAGCGATGCCGATCTCGAGGCCTACGCGCGCCAGACCGGCCAAACCCTCTACCACATCGTCGGGACGGCGAAGATGGGGCCGTCCAGCGACCCCATGGCGGTGGTCGACGATCGGCTGCGGGTCCACGGCGTGCCGGGTCTGCGCGTCGTCGATGCCTCGGTCATGCCGACGCTGGTGTCGGGGAACACCAACGCGGCTGCCATCATGATCGGCGAGAAGGGAGCGGCAATGGTGCTGGAGGACGCGTCGGGGTAGCGCCCGCTCCCACCCTTCGGGCGCCCTGGTGCTCTTTTGCCGGCGTATGAAACCGCCCTCCTGGTAGTTCCAGGATCGCCTGCTGGAGCTCTTCCCGCGGGCGGAGCGGCCGGGGTCACCAGGTCGACGATGCCGTCACGCTGCGCCGCGTGCAGGGCCTTCACGATACGGTACGGTACGGTACGGCAAGCTCTGTGGTCCCTTCCGGGGCGACGCGCCAGCCGTTTGGAACAGGCGCGCCTTAATGATGTTGAGGTCAGGTACCGAGAGGCGAGCGTCGCCCTCGGAAACCGATGGAGGCATCATGAGCGACCCGGCCCAAAAGAGCGACCGACCGCCGCGGAGCGGTTCGACGGACAGGTCCGATCCCAACTTCACCATGCCCGGCCTCGACCAACCCGCGCCGCAGGTTCCGCCGCGTGACGCCGCCATGGCCACCGGAATGGGACAAAATGCGCCGGCTCGCGACAAGCTTCACACCGCCGCCCGCGGGACGGAACACGCCGCGCCACCGCCATCCCCGAACCCTGGACCGAAGCTGTGGATCATCGGGAGCTTGGTTCTGGTGGTCGTGATCGGCGCGATCGCGTTGGCATAGGTATCCCGCGCGGCCGACTTCAGTCGTCGCCGTACCAGGCGGCAACGTTTATCCCGTCCAGCTGGACGGATCAGCCGTAACTCTTTGACATCCCGGCGGATGGATCCGCGAAAGCGCCGTAAGGCGGATACGGATAGCGCAACCCGTTCCCGGCGAGCGCCCTCAGCCCGTCGACACCGCGCACGAACTCGTCAGGCGGGCACGCCATCAGCAACTCGTCGTCGGCGACACCCCCGTAGCGACGCTCGGCGTAGCAGGGAATCGACAGGCTGGTCTCGCGGGTGGCCAGCGCGCGTCCCCAGCTGTCGGCGCAGGCGCTCTCGCCCGTCACCTGGAAGTCGTAGCGGCGGTAGGAGCGGTACTGCAGCCCGTTGATGAACAGGATCATCTGCCCCGGCGTGGCATAGAACAGGCACACGTCCGGCGGCTCGAGCCGACCGGAGCGCAGCGGTGACGCGACCAGGCCCGAGTACCGGCCGGCGGCGACCCGCGGCATCTGCGCCTGGTGGGCGGCGGCGGCCTCACGATTCTCGAACCACACACCCGTCATGTTTTCTCCCGAGGCCAGCCGCTCCGGGACCGGCTCCAGTCCGATGTTGGCGCCGCAACTGGCGTTCGGGCGCAGGTTGTCGCGCACGATGCCGAGCGTAAAACCCGCCGTCCTGACCTGGGTGACCAATTGGCAGGTGGTGAACCCCCGCCCATCGGCCGGTCGTCGAAGGCCGGGAATCCGCTCCATGTCGGCGGCATCCTCGAACAGCTTCATCCCGAACGGCAGGGTGCGCAGCCGCAGCAACTCGGACAGCGCCTCGGCCTCGGCCTTCAGCTCGACGCCGGTGGGCGGGGTCATCGCCTCGCGCGGCGGAATCGGGTCGGTGGTATCGGGCATTTCAGCCTCCCTGGTTGAGCGTTTCCTCATGCTAGCCTTCATCCAAGCGGAACAACCGCGCGGCGTACAGGGAGGCGGCAGGATGGCGCAGGCGTTCGACGGCATTCGGGTGATCGACTTCACCCAGGTCCTGTCGGGACCGTTCCTGACGCTGCAACTCGCCCTGCTCGGCGCCGAGATTATCAAGATCGAGCCGCCGGCCGGCGGCGACCAGATGCGCGACCGCATGCTGCCCAGCCCGCACGCCGCGCACGGCATGGCTTCGGCGTTCCTGGCCCTGAACCATTCCAAGCGCAGCCTCGCCCTCGACCTCAAGGACCCCCGCGGCCGGGCGATCGCGCTCGACCTCATCAAGGGCGCCGACGTGGTGGTGCATAATTTTCGCGGTGGCGTGGTCGACCGCCTCGACCTGGGCTGGGAGACGGTGCGGGCCGTCAACCCGCGTGTCGTTTACTGCGCGCTGACCGGCTACGGGTCGAGCGGACCGAAGGCAAGCGAGGCCGCCTATGACGGCGCCGTGCAGGCGGCATCCGGCATGATGAGCAGCAACGGCCATCCCGAGACCGGCCCGACCCGCACCGGCTACTTCCCGGTCGATTTGTTCACCGGAGCGTGCGGCGCCTACGCGGTCGCCGCCGCGCTGTTCCGGCGTGAGCGCACCGGCGAAGGCCAGTGCGTGGACATTGCCATGCTGGACGCCGCGCTCGCGATCCAGGCACCGTCGGTCTGCCAGTACACCGTCGATGGCACGGTGCCCGACCTGATCGGCAACAGTTCGGCCACCCACCTGCCGACCGCCGACTGCTTTCCCACTGCAGACGGTCTGGTGCTGATGTCGGCGACCATGCAGCACCACGCCGAGGCGATATTCGAGGAGGCCGGCCTCGCGCATCTCATGGCCGACCCGCGCTTCGCCGACACCGCCGGCCGGCGCGCGAACTCCGCCGCCGTGCGGGCCGCCATCGTCGAGGCTTTCGCCTCCGACTCCGCGGCCAGTTGGGCGGCCCGCCTGGGCCGGCGCGGCGTGCCGATCGCCAAGGTCAACTCGATCGCCGAAGCGGTCGCCGACCCGCAACTGGCCCATCGCGGCATTCTGGTCGAGGTTCCGGCGCCGGCAGGGTTCGAGGCCCCGCTGCGCCTGACCGGGGCGCCGTTCACCGCCGACGCGGACGGTCCAGCGCCGTCCGGGCCGCCGCCGACCCTCGGCCAGGATGGCGACTCGATCCTGCGCGGGCTCGGCCTCGGGGATGGCGACATTGGCGCGCTGCGCGCGGCTGGCGTGGTCGGCGGCGGCAGCGTCTGAGGCTTCCCGCATCGGAAACAACTGAAACAGTTTTTTCGGTGCCGCGTGCATCGGCCGAAACCGGCGCTCCCTAGAACGGGCATCCAACGACGACCGGATGCCCGGTCCAATCTCAGGAGCCCTGTCATGTCCGCACACGCCTTCGCCGACCCGGTCGGCGCCATCGCCACCGTCCGCCCTTGGGCCGCACGGCTGGCGTCCATCCTCGCCGCCCCGTTCCGGGCCTGGGCACGCAACGCCCGGATTCGCCGGACCGAGCGACTTCTGGCGGAACTGGACGACCGCACGCTCGCCGACATCGGTCTGCGCCGCCCGCAGGTCATGTCGATCGCGGTCCGCGTGGTCGACCAGCCGCACCTCGACCCGCGGCTGATGTGATGTGAGTCACCGCAGAATGGCGCCGGGACCGCGTTCCGCATACGATGACCGTCCCGGCGCCGGGTCGAGGCGTCCAAGACGTGCGTTGGCCATGCCCACCACGACCCTTCCCAAGCGCGACCCCACGCCGATGGATGAGTCGCACCGGCGTGCGCTGTTGAATTTTGCGGTCAGCCACTCGACCACGGTGTTCTACATCGCCGACATCGGCACCGGTCGCCGGACCCGCTTCATCAGCGACAACGTCACCTGGCTGACTGGCCATCCGGCTGACGCGTTCACCCAGCAACCGGGCTACGGCACCTCGCTTCTGCACCCCGACGACCGGCCGGCGTACTTCGAGGCCATCAACCGGGTTCACGAGGCCGGCGAGTTGACGCTCGAGTACCGCTTCCGACGAAGCGACGGTGGCTGGCTCTGGATTCGCGATACCCTCCGGGTGGCGGACGCCGACGGCGCGGGACAGTTGGCGGTGGTCGGATGCATGCTCGACATCACCACCGAAAAGGAGGCGGTCGACCGCGTCGACACCGCCGAGGCGATCATCCGTGCGCTGCTCAACACCGCCATGGACGCGATCCTGGCCACCGACGACGCCGGCGCGGTGGTCGAGTTCAACCCGGCGGCGGAACGCGTGTTCGGGTACACGCGCGAGCAGGCCTTGGGGCGGCCTATGGCCGACCTGATCATCCCGCCGCCGTTCCGCGATCATCACGCTGCCGGAATGCGACGGTTCCAGGATTCCGGGAAACTGGCCCACGGCAACCGGCGGATGGAGGTCGAGGCCATGCGGGCCGACGGCTCCACCTTCCCGGTCGAGCTGACGATCACGGCCACCGACGCCGGGCCGACCCGGCTGCTGATCGGTGAGGTGCGCGACATATCGGACCGCATCGCCGCGCGCGTGGAACGCCGTCGCCTGATCCAGCTCATGTCCGACGCCATCGACAGCCTGCCGGACGGCTTCGTGGTCAGCGACGCCGACGACCGGATACTGTTCTGCAACACGGCGTTTGCCCGTCCATACGGCCGCTCGCCGAGCGAGATGGCCGGCCTGACACCCGACGACCTTGCGCCGGACTTCTTCCGACACCTGCGGCGGTTCGACGGTAGGCTGGTGGAAGGCGATCGCGGCCAGATCCCGCGGATCGCCGAGACGCTGCGAAGAATCGAAGGACAACCCATCGAGGTCGAGCTGACTGACGGGAGTTGGCGCGAGATCAGCCGGCATCCCACCTCGGACGGCGGCTCGGTCACGCTGCGCGCCGACATCACCGATCGCAAGCGCGCCGAACTAGCGCTGCGCGACAGCGAGGCGATGGTTCGCCGGATCCTCGAGGCGGCGCCGGTGCCGGTCGGCATGACCCGCGCTCAGGACGGTCTAATTCTCTACGAGAGTCCGGCGTCGCGCCGGCTGTTCCTGCGCGACCCGATCGTCGGCGACCTGTCGGCGCGCAGCTTCTTCGTGGATCCGGCCGACCGAGACCGCTACGTCAACGCCCTGCGCGACGACGGTGGCGTCGACGGCTTCGAGGCGTTCTTCCGACGGACCGACGGCAGCGAGTTCTGCGCCGCCGTGTCAGCGCGGCTGATCGACTACCAGGGCGAGCAGGTCGTGGTCTCGAGCGTCTTCGACCTCACCGAGCGGCGGCGCGTCGAGGCGGAGATGGCGCGCCAGCGCGAAGCGCTTCACCAGAGCGAGAAGATGAGCGCGCTCGGCGAACTGCTGGCCGGGGTCAGCCACGAACTGAACAACCCGCTCTCGGTGGTGGTCGGCCAGGCGCTGCTGATGCGCGAGACCGCAACCGACCCCAAGACCGCCGAACGCGCCCGCAAGATCGGCGAGGCCGCCGACCGCTGCGCCAGGATCGTGAGAACCTTTCTCGCGATGGCGCGGCAGCAGCCGACCGAGGCGCGCCCGGTCGACGTCAACGCCATGATCGAGACCACGCTCGAGGTCACCGGCTACATGCTGCGCACCGCCGACATCGACGTCAGCCTCGAGATGACGCCGCTGCTGCCGCCGATACTGGCCGACGCGGACCAACTCAATCAGGTGATGATCAACCTCATCGTCAACGCCCAGCACGCGCTGGCGGGGGCGCCGCGCCCGCACCGGCTGAGACTGATGACGAGGCATGACCGCCGATCGGACGAGGTGGTGGTGATGGTCTCGGACAACGGGTTCGGCGTCTCCGACGCCGTCGCCTCGCGGATCTTCGAGCCGTTCTTCACCACCAAGGAAGTCGGCCGCGGCACCGGCCTGGGGCTGGCCATCACCCACCGGATCGTCGAGGCCCATGGCGGGCGCATCACGCTGGAGAAAACCCCGGGCGGCGGAGCCACGTTCGTGATGCGGTTCCCGGCCCTGCAGACTCCGGCACGCCGGGCAGGCGTCGCGGCCGGGGCGTTCCCGTCGCCGGCGCTGTCGATCCTGGTGGTCGACGACGAACCCGACGTCGCGGAGATCGTGTCCGAGGTGCTGACCGAGAGCGGCCACCGGGTCGCGGTCGCGTCGTCCGGCCGGGCCGCCTTGGAGAAGCTCGTCTACCGGCGCTACGACGTCGTCCTGAGCGACGTCAGAATGCCGGATCTGGACGGGCCGGCGCTGTTCGAGCTGCTCGAGGAACGCTATCCCGACCTGCTGGATCGGGTGGCGTTCGTTACCGGCGACACGATGAGCCCGGCGATCCGGCGGTTCCTGGAGCGCTGCGGGCGGCCATATCTGGAAAAGCCCGTGGTGCCAGCCGACCTGCGCCGGCTGGTCGCCCGCCTCGGCGGGCAGCACGGCAGCCGCGACGGGGGTCGGCAGGGGGGAATATGAGCGATCGGGTGCACATCGCGGTGGTCGACGACGAGCGCGATATCCGGGACACCGTCGCCGAATACCTGGAGATGAACGGCTACAAGGTCTCGAAGGCCGATGGCGGGCCGGCGCTGCGCAAGCTCGCCGAGCAGGGCCGGGTCGACCTCGCGGTGCTGGACGTGACCATGCCGGGCGAGGACGGTTTGTCGATCGCCCGCTGGCTGCGCGAGCACAGCGGCGCCGGCGTCATCATGTTGACCGCCCGGGACTCGGTGATCGATCGAGTGGTCGGAATCGAAATGGGCGCCGACGACTATGTGACGAAGCCGTTCGACCTGCGGGAGTTGCTGGCCCGCGTCAAGGCGGTGCTTCGGCGAGTCGGTCGGGCGGCGGCGCTCGAAACCAGCAACGGGTACCGAGAGGTCCGCTTCGGCGCCTGCCGTCTGGATCTCGACGGCCACAAGCTCTACGGCCCCGACGGCGGCGAGATACCCCTCACCGCGATGGAATTCGATCTGCTGCAGGCGTTTGCCGAGCGGCCGAACCGCGTGCTGACCCGCGACCAGCTGCTCGACCTCGCCCACAACCGCGACTTCGAACCTTTCGACCGGTCGATCGACATCCGCATCGCCCGCATCCGCCGCAAGATCGAGACCGATCCCGCAAAGCCGGCGGTCATCAAGACGGTCCGCGGCGCCGGCTATCTGTTCTCGGCCAGCCCCGAAAGCGCGTAAGGCGATCGGGAACTGGGTTTCGAATTCGAACGCCAATCGCGGCTCCGACCAATCAGAACACCTTCATTTTCGAAAATGAAACACTTCTGAAACATATTTCGAACGGCGAGACACAGTCGGGAAACACCGCCTTTCTAAAACTCCCTCCGTCAAGCGCGACCGCACGGGCCCTCCGGCGCCGGCCGCGCGGTTGGGAGAACGGCCATGAAAACGATCCAGATCGGCGGCACCGCCGTCGCGGTGCGGGAAGCCGGCAGCGGTATCCCGGTGGTCCTGCTGCACTGCACCGGCAGCAGCAGCAGTCAGTGGCGCGCGATGGCCGAGGCTCTGCTTGCCGGTCCGCTCGCCGCGGCCCCGGGCGGGCGCGGCTACCGCCTGATCATGCCGGATCTTCGCGGCTACGGAGCGTCCGATCCGTGGAGCGGGCGTGGACCGATGCGGCTTGCCGACGAGGCGGCAATCGTCCGGGCGCTGGCCGACGACGCCGGCGAGCCGGTTCACCTGGTCGGCCATTCCTACGGCGGAGCGGTCGCGCTGACCGCCGCGCTGCACGCCCCCGAGACGCTGCTCAGCCTGACCCTGATCGAGCCGGTGGCGTTCTACCTGCTGCGCGGCGGCTCGGCCACCGACGGCCTGCTGTTCGAGGAGATCACCGAACTCGGCGACCGCATCGCCGCGGGTCTGGTTAATGGCGAGTACCGGGCCGCGCTCGAGCACTTCATCGACTACTGGAGCGGCCACGGCGCCTGGCGCTCGATGGAACCGGAGGCGCACGACGCGCTGTGCCGCCGGATCAGTGCGATCGCCCTCAATTTCGCGACAACCACCGGCGAGAAGACGCCGCTGGAGGCCGCCGCCCGGGTTCGATTGCCGACCCTGTTGCTGTACGGCAGCCGGACCCGGCCCATCACCCGGCGGATCGTCGAGCGCCTGACCTGGACGCTACCGAACGCCACGCTGCGCGAGATCCAGGGTGCGGGACACATGCTCCCACTCACCCACCCGATCCCGATCGCCCACGCGATCGGTGACCATGTGACCGGCCGCGAGCACGCGGTGGTCCGCTTCCTGGAGCGCTGCGCCGCCTGAGCGTCGCGTTCCTGCCCCCTCCCCGTCGAGCACAGGAGATTGTCATGACCACGACCCATACCCTCGCGTCCAAGCACGCCGAAACCCTGGCCCTGCACGCCGGATTTCGGTCCGACCCGACGACCGGCGCGGTCGCGGTGCCGATCTACCAGACCACCTCGTTCGACCTCGGCAGCACCCAGAACGCCATCGAACTGTTCAGCCTGCAGAAGTTCGGAAACGTCTACACCCGCATCATGAACCCGACCACCGATGTGCTGGAGCAGCGCATGACGGCGATCGAGGGCGGCGTGATGGCATTGGCGCTGGCGTCCGGCCAGGCCGCGATCACCACCTCGATCACCACCATCGCTCAGGCCGGCGACAACATCGTCAGCGGAACCGACCTGTACGGCGGCACATGGAACCTGTTCGCCCACACGCTGAAGGCGATGGGGATCGAGGTGCGGTTCGTCGACCCGAGCGACCCGGACGCGTTCCGCCGCGCCGCCGACGCGAAGACCAGGGCGTTCTTCGGCGAGACCCTGCCGAACCCGAAGCTGGTG
>CAYNFA010000131.1:0-8684 GCA_964396345.1 uncultured Thalassobaculum sp. | reverse complement strand
GGCCAGGTCGGCGCCGGCGCGCAGGCTGCGCAGCTTGGCCCACACCACGTCGGAGGTCAGCCGGCCCATCCCGGCGGAGGTGTCGAAGCCGCAATCGGTGCCGGCCTGGATCCGTGTCGCGTCGCCGACCATCTCGGCGGCCCGCTCAAGCCGGTCGGCGATCACTTCCGGGTGCTCGATGAACGCCGTCGTGGTGTCGATGCAGCCGACAATCAGCGATTGATCTCTTGCGAGAGGAACATCCCGGAAAACCTTAATCTCGTGTTGATGCCGCGGGTTGGCAAACGGCATCATGAAGGTTCCGACCCGGGCCTGCAGGATCGCCGGCAGGATGTCGCGCAACGGCACGTCGTGGTCGTGCGGGCCCTCGTAGTTGCCCCAGCAGACGTGCAGGCGGACGCGGTCGCGGGGCAGGCCGGCGATGGCGGCGTTGATGGTCGCGACCACCCGCTCGACGAACCCGACGAAGTCAGCCACCGGCCGGTCGGCGTAGGTCAGGTGGCGCTCCAGCGCCAGATCCGGCGCGTCGATCTGCAGCATGAGCCCTGCCGCCACCGCGGCCCGGTACTCGACGCTGAGCGCCTGGGCGACGTCGGTCAGGTAGGCCTGATCGTCGGGGTAGTACTGGTTCTTCATCGCCATGGCGACGAGGCCGGGCGACGGGGCGGTCATGAAGGCGTCGGCGAAGCCGGCGCCGGTCGCCGCCAGCGCGGCCTTGAACCCGTCGATCTCGGCGGCGTTTGCGGCCGTGTCGACGTAGCGTATCGGGCCGGTCGCCATCGGCGGCGAGAAATTGGTGACACCCTTGGTGGTGGCCAGCGCCTCGCGGCGGCGTTCCGCGAACTCGGGGTAGGCCTCGAACTCGCGGCTCGGGCTGCGCGACCAACGGCCGCCGAACCCGGACATGCGACGCTGAACGTAGAGGAAGAAGCCCTCGCGGACCTGTTCGCCGTCGCTCGGGATGTCGATCCCGACCTCCCGCTGGCGGGCGACCACGGCTCGGGTCGCCGCCTCGCCCTCGGCGGCAAGCTGCGCCTCGTCGATCGCCTCGCCGTTGACCCGGTGGGCGTACAACTGCACCAGCCGCCCCGGCCTCGGCAGGCTGCCGGCGTGGGTGGTCAGGATGCGCTTCGAAGAGCCGGTCATTGGGCGACCTCCCGACCCGCGACCCGCGGCCGCTCCCAGTCAACCAGCGACGCCTGGGTCACGGTAACCGGGCCGGCTTGCGGGCGGCGCGCCCGGTCGTAGATTTCCCAGCCATACTCGTTGGCGACGTACATCACGGTCTCGCCGATCGCGCTGGCGGCGGTGAAGCCGGCGGCGGCGATCGGGTCGCCGGTGAAGCCGTAGCCGACGGCGAAGGCTCGGGTCGAACTCGCCAGGCGGAAGGTCACGCCCTTGAGGATGTTGTCATTGGTCTCGTATTCGTCGGGTTCCGGGCCAAGGTAGCCCCAGGCGACCTCGTGGCCGTAGTAGATGGCGGCGGCGGCGCTGGCGTTCACCACCAGGAACGCCGGCCCGACATACAGATGGCCACCGAGCAGACCGGCGAACAGCGCTAGGTCGAGCGCGTTGGTCCCGGCCTCGAACACCAGCGTCTTGTAAAGCGAACGCTCGAGGACCAAGGGATCGTCAGCCGGCGCGGCCGCCTGGGCGGAGGCGTGTCCGGCAGCACCGGCGACCGACAGGGTCATCACCGCCGCGACTGGCCATCGGACGCGCGCCAGGGCTCGTCGGTTCTGCACTGTCAGTCTCCCGCTGTCGGCACGAAGCAGCGTGTGCCCCGCTTCGCCAGCATGGCATCCCGGTGGCCGCGCGTCACTTCCGCTTGGTCGCGTCCCCGAGCACTTGGCGCCGCAACTCCTGTATCGGATCGAGCGGCTTGGCGCCGGCCTTCCGGCCCGAGCGCAGGACCGGGTCGTCGGGAACGCGCTGCCAGTCCCAGTTCTGGTCGGGTTCGGCCGCCTCGGCGGCCGACTCCGGCTCGACCGGTATCGAGTGCCGGCCGCGGCGCGCGGCCTCGACCGGCGGGGCCGCCGCCGCGGCGCGCGAGGTCGCTGGATGCGCGGTTCCCGGCCGCGGTTTCGCCGGACGGGGGACCGACGGCTCCTCGGTCGACCCGCCGAGCCGCCAGTTCCCGCCGTCGCGCGAGGCGTCGGCCGGAGCCCGCGAGCGCGGCGCCGACGGCACCTCGTCGACTGCCGGGCTGTGGTCGAGCAGCAGCGGCTTCCAGTCGAGGGTCTCGTCGACCCGCGCCGGCTTGACCGCCTTGCGCTCGGCGGTGCGGCGCTTGCGCGCGGTCACCAAGCGGCGCTCGGTCTCCGCCTGCTTCTCGGCCTGGGTGCCGATCCGGCGCCGCTCGTCGGCCGGGAGGGCGTCGAAGGACGCTTCCGCCCGGCGGTAGTCCGCGCGGTCGCCGGTGCCGGCGGCCCGCTCCAGCCGCTCGGCGATACGGGCGTTGGCCGGGGCGCCGGCCTTGGTGCTGGTGGCGAGGATGCGAATGCTCTTCCGGTCGACGTCGCTGAGTGGATCGTCGTCCTTCATCTCACGGCACTCGTCATGCAGTCCCCCTCGACCCTGCGGATGCAGGAATCATCGAATAAATCCCTTTAAATATCCATTAAGCTCGAATGAAGGTCCAGCGCGGCCGCTTTCACGCGCGCCGTGGATCGGCCCGATCGCCCCCAACCGTAGCCTGGAGACCGCCTTGACCACGCGCGACGAGACCCGCCGGCGCGGCGAAACCATCCGCAACGAGCTGTTCGCGACCGACGCTCCGTCGGCGCTGGCGAACCCGGCTTTGGCGAACCCGGCGCTCGGCTTCGACACGCTGATGGCCGAGCTGGTCTACGCCAACGTCTGGGCGCGTCCCGGGCTGTCGCGTCCCGACCGCATGGCCTGCACGCTCGCGGTGCTGTGCGCGATGCAGAACCTCTCGCAACTGCGCCGCCACATAGCCGCGGCGCTCGACCTCGGGCTCGCGCCGCGCGCGGTCGTCGAGATTCTGATCCAGACTGGCATCTACCGCGGCTTCGCGGCGTCGGAATCGGCGCTGGAGACGGCGCTCGAGGTGTTCGCGGAGCGTGGCGTCGTCCTCGACGTCGACCCGCCGCGCACGGACCCGCTGGAGACGTTGTCGGAGCGCGGGCGGGAGTTGCAGGCGGCGTTGCACGGCGATCGCCGCAACCACGGCCACGCCTCGCCCGACAACCCGGTCACCAGCGCCGTCTACCCGCTGGTCGTGCAGTACGCCTACGGCGAAATCTGGGACCGACCCGGCCTCGACCGCCGGATCCGGGCGCTCTGCGCCGTGGCCTGCTTCGCGGCGCTCAACCACGATATCCTGCTCGACAAGTTCGCGCTGTCCGCGCTCAACGTCGGCGCCACCAGGACCGAGGTGATCGAGGCGATCATCCAGAGCGGGCCGTACGGCGGCTTCGCCTTCATGCTGAAGGCGCTGGGGATTGTCAGCGAGGCGTTCCAGTCGGGGTGACGGTCGCTCGCCACTGGTGCACCGACGGAGCGGCGGGGGGCTCCCGGCTCGCGCTGCGCTTGGCCGGGATGACGACAGGGTGGGGCAGTGCGCGCTCATTGCATCGGACCCTCCCACCACTGGCGTCATCCCGGGCGCCGCGCAGCGGTGACCCGGGACCCAACAGCCGCACCGCCAGCGGGCGTTTAGAGTGCGCCAAGTGTCTTCCAATTCCGGGTCATTACGGCGTAGATGGGAGGGTGGCGGCGCCGGCATCCGACGCCCCAGACGGCTTTCGCACGGCTGAGGTCGATACCAAGCATCAAATGACCAATCGATCCCACCGCCTCTCGGTCGCCCCGATGATGGACTGGACCGACCGGCATTGCCGGGTGTTCCACCGCCATCTGACCCGGCGCGCCCTGCTGTACACCGAGATGGTGACGGCCGACGCCGTGCGCTTCGGCGATCGTCGGCGCCTGCTCGGCTTCTCGCAGGAAGAGCATCCGGTCGCGGTGCAGCTCGGCGGCGCGGAGCCCGGGGCGATGGCGGAGGCGGCGCGGATCGCCGAGGATGTCGGCTACGACGAGGTCAACGTGAACGTCGGCTGCCCGTCCGACCGCGTGCAGTCCGGTCGGTTCGGGGCCTGCCTGATGCGGGAGCCGGAGCTGGTCGGCGAGGTGGTCGCGGCCATGCGCGCGGCGGTGTCGATCCCGGTCACGGTCAAATGCCGGATCGGCGTCGACGACCAGGATCCGGGGCCGGCGCTCGACGCGCTGGCCGGCGCGGTCGCCGACGCCGGCTGCCGGACGCTGATCGTGCACGCCCGCAAGGCTTGGCTGAAGGGGCTGTCGCCGAAGGAGAATCGCGATGTCCCGCCGCTCGATTACGGACGGGTCGACGCGCTGAAGGTGGCGCGCCCCGACCTGTTCGTGATCCTCAACGGCGGCCTTGGCGGCCTCGACGCCGTCGGCGCGGCGCTGGCGCGGGGCCTCGACGGTGCCATGCTGGGACGCGCCGCCTATCAGACGCCCTGGGTGTTGGCGGACGCCGACCATCGGGTGTTCGGGGAACCGCCGCGCTACCGCGACCGCCACGCCGTGGTCGCGGCGATGGCCGACTACGCGGCGCGGATGCGGCGCGACCATGGGACCCCGGTCAAGTCGGTGGCCCGCCACATGCTCGGCCTGTTCCAGGGACTGCCGGGCGCGCGCGCCTGGCGTCGACACCTGTCGGAGACGATGCCGGACCCCGAGGCGGGTCCGGAGATCCTGATCGAAGCGGCCGCCCGGGTGGCGCCGGAACGCCGCGCCGCGGCCTGAAGGGATGGACGAGTGACCCGAACGCGCGCTTTGACCGAGTACGGACCGCTGGTGCTCTTCTTCCTCAGCAACCTTGCCTTCGGCATCATGCCGGCGACCGGGGTGCTGGTGGCGGCGACGGTGGTCGCCGTCGCCTTCGCGATGTGGCGCGAGCGCCGCGTGCCCTGGCTGCCGGTGATCGGCGCCGTCATGGTGTCGGTGTTCGGCGGCCTGACGCTGGCCTTCGACGACGCCTTCTTCCTGAAGATCAAGCCGACCGTGGCCAGCCTACTGTCGGCGGCGGCGCTCGCCCGCGGCCTGCTGCTGGGGCGCAACCTCCTGAAGGTGCTGCTCGGCTCGATGCTGGATTTGGACGAACGCGGCTGGCGGAACCTGACCTTCTACTGGATCGGGTTGTTCGTGGTGCTGGCGGTCGCCAACGAACTGGCCTGGCGCACGCTGTCGACCGATGGCTGGGTGACCTTCAAGGCGTTCGGCCTGACCGGCATCGCCATCGTCGGCTCGATCGGCGCGACCCCGCTGATCCGCCAGGCCCGCCGAGACGAGTAAGCCGGGCGGGCTTAGCCCGGGGTCGCCGCCGGCCTGCCCAGTCGCACCAGAACCGCCGTCGCCGCCAGGGTAACGACGCCGAGGGCGCCCATGGCGTGGTAGGCCGCCATGCCCTCGGCCTCGTACAGCAGACCCGCCAGCGGCATGAACGTTCCCATCAGCACGCCGGTGACGAGCGCGTAGTAGAGCGCCTGCGCGGTTGCCTCGAGGCCGGGCGGGGCATTGTCCTGCAGGAAGCGCATGGCGCCGAGATGCGCCGCCCCGAACGTCAGGGCGTGCAGGACCTGAAGGGCGGCGGCCATGGCGACGGTGTCGGCGATCGCGGTCAGCGGCCACCGCACCATCGCGCCGATGCCGGCCAGCGTCAGCAGGAACGGAGCGCTGCCGAACCGGCCGAGCCGCCCGGCCATCCAAAACAGCCCGATCTCGGCGACCACGCCGAGCGTCCACAGCATGCCGATCACAGTGTCGTCGAAGCCGATGCGGCGCCAGGCGATCGTGCCGAAGCCGTAGAACACGCAGTGGCTGGCCTGGGCGGCGCCGGCGGCGGCGATGAACGCGAGGAACCGGCGGTCGATGGCGAGCCGGCCGGCCGCTGCCCACGACCAGGGTCGCCGCGCTTCCACCGTCCGTCGCGGCAGCGCCGTCGTGGCGACCACCAGGCCGACCAGCGCCGCCAGCGCCAGCGGCAGAACTGCATCGGCCCGGTAGTGATCGACCGCCCATCCGCAGAGCGCTGCCGCCGCCATGAACGACAGCGATCCGGAAATCCGGATGCGGCCGTAGTCGAGACGGCGAGCCTTGACCTCGGCCAGGGCCAGCGCCTCGCCGAGCGGCATGATGCTCTGGAAGGTGATGCCCGCCAGGCCGGCGAGCACCAGATAGTGCCAGACCTGGTCGGCCATCCCGAACGCCGCGTAGACCACCAGCGCGCCGCCGGCGAGCAGCACGGTCAGGCCGCGCAGCGCGCCGCTGGCGTCGGCGATCGCGGCCATCGCCGGGTGCGCCGCCAGCTTGATCCAGAACCCGACCGCCAGCACCGCCCCGATCGTAACCGGGTCGAGGCCGCGCGACTCCAGCCACGCCGGCCAGTAGGGCAGCATGATGCCGGCGACCGCGAAGTAGGCGGTGTAGAACAGCGCCAGCCGGACCGCGACCGGGTCCGGCAACCGGCGGAACGCTTGCATGCAACTCTCGTCCGTTACTGTGGTCGCGCGGGGCTCGCGCCGACACACTGGCCGAGTTCGCTGCGTCATGCAGCAGGCGAATGACCGCGCTTGCGCCACCATGCGGTGATAAGATCTACGCTGACGGGAGGGCGTCGGCGGCCGGCGGTCGGAGGATCGAATGATCAAGTCGGAAGGGTCGGAGGACGGGCGGGAGGCGCCGTCGCGGCGCGACCGCCGGTTCGATCTGGTGCTGGTGCTGGCGTTCTTGGTGATGGTCGCCGCGGGGGCGGCGGTGTTCCCGCTCAGCGTCGCGGCCAACAAGCTGTCGGGTCTCTGGATCACCCTGTGCGCGTCGATGGGTATCGGCGACCGCTGAGCGAGAACTTCGCCACCAGGGAGGGCGATCAGTTTGCGTGAAAGACCGACAGCATCATGAGGATGTCGACTCTGTCGCCATCCGTAGTGAACGGCAGCGTGAGGTTTTCGACCGCGCGGATCGGATTGTTCGGCCGGATATCCGCCGGCCCGATCGTCCACAGCGGCCCTTGGTTCGCGATCACCGACCGGTACCGCTCCATGAAGGGTTCGTTGCCGGCCAGATGGGGGGCCGCCTGATCCAACCAGCGACCCGTGGGGTCGGAGTCGATCTGCTCGACGATTCCCGTGCCGACCAGCCGAAACCGCAGTCGGAAGGGCTCGACCACATCCAGCATCCAGATGTTCGGCAGCATCCTGCTCCAGCTCACCGGGTCGAACGCCGAGCGGCGTGGTAGTCCGTGTTGAGCCGCGCGACTCCAGAACGCGTGCAGCGCAACGGCGTCGGGATGCCATCGGGCTGACGGCGCGTACTCCACATGCCGCGCTATCCGGGCCACGAAATCAGTCCGTTCATCACGCTCTGCAGAATGATTTCCTGGCAGCATGGCCCCACCCGTGCCCACTCGCCGGGTGGATGCGCCTGCGCCGCCCAGCCACCGCCATCGCGAGGTTAACCTCGGTTCCTCGTTCAGCGGCTGCCAGAACGCGAGGCGATCTTCGCGTCGGCCATCTGAACCGAGATGCGGAGCCCGAGACCGACTCCGATCGGGAAAAGGTAACACCAGGACGGTTACCAGACCATCATGGTGCGTCGGCGGTCTGGCGGGTCTGCAGCAATTCCTGGGTTACGCCCATGAGCTCGTCGAGCTTCACCGGCTTGACCAGCCGGGTCAAACCGAGTCGATTGATCGCGCTTGACGTCGCCGTGGAGATGTCGCCGGTGAGGATGATCGCCGGGATCGAGCGGCCGGACTGCTTCTGCAGCCGCTGGACCACCTCCAGGCCGCTCATGCCGTCCGGAAGGTCGTAGTCGACCACCAGCAGTCGCGGGATCGACGCGCCGAGCGCCAGGATCTCGACCGCGTCCTCGCCGCTGCGGGCCGCGAGGGTGGCGAAACCGCTGTTCCGGAAGACCAGCGCCAGGGTGTCGCGCACGTCCGGATCGTCCTCGACGATCAGGACGATGCCGGCGCGAACCGCCGGCGTCGTGGTCTGGTGCCGGCGCATTGCCTGCGGCTGGACGTCCTGCGACCGCCCGATCGGCATCTCGACCGAGAACACCGAGCCGCTGCCGAGGCGCGAGCGGACGTCGACGCCGTGATCCAGCAGATCGGCGAGACGCCGGACGATGGTGAGGCCGAGCCCGAGGCCGCGCGAGCGCTCCCGCGCCGCATTGCCGATCTGGTGGAACTCCTGGAATATCTCCTGGAGTTGCTCTTCGGGAATGCCGGAACCGGTGTCCCAGACCTCGATGCGCAGCCGGTCGCCGTGGCGACGGCAGCCGAGCAGCACCTTGCCGTGCCGTGTGTACTTGACCGCGTTCGAGAGCAGGTTGCGGACGAGTTGCTCCAGCAGGGCCGGATCGCTCTGCACCAGCGCAGCGGAGGGCACGACGCGCAGGCTGAGCCCGTTGGCGGCGGCGTGGTAGCCGAATTCGGTGCGCAGCCGCAGCAGCAGATCCTCGATCGGGAAGGTGACCACCTCGGGCTGCACCATGCCGGCCTCGAGCTGGTTGATGTCGAGGAGCGTGTTCAGCATGCCTGACATCGCCCCCAGCGTGGCGTCCATCACGTTCACCAGCTTGACGATCTCCGGATCCTTCATGCCCGGACCGCCTTGGTCCATGGTAGCGAC
>CAYNFA010000130.1:0-8695 GCA_964396345.1 uncultured Thalassobaculum sp. | reverse complement strand
GTCTCGGGGTTCATGGCGACGATCATGTCGATGCCGCCGCGCCGCCCGAGATAGCCGTCCTCGGATACCCTGACCTCGTACCAGGTGGGCAGCCCTTGGATGTTCGAGGGGAAGATGTTCCGGGGACTGACCGGCACTCCCATCCGCAGGATCGATCGCGCGAACAGCTCGTTGGCGCTCGCCGAGCCGGAGCCGTTGACGTTGGCGAACTTGATGACGAAGTCGTTGGTCGCAGTCAGTGCTTGCCGCATGCGTGATCCGCGTGGCTCATGTCGATGAAATATTTGCGCATGTCCCAGGCGCCGGTCGGGCATCGCTCGGCGCACATCCCGCAGTGCAGGCAGACATCCTCGTCCTTGGCCATTATGCGGGCGGTCTTGAGGCCGGCGGCGATGTAAAGGTCCTGGTCGGCGTTCAGGGCGGGAGCGGTCAGTCGGCCGCGCAGGTCAGCCTCGTCGCCGTCTTCGGTGAAGGTGATGCAGTCCATCGGGCAGATGTCGACGCAGGCGTCGCATTCGATGCAGAGCGGCGGCGTGAACACCGTCTGGATGTCGCAGTTAAGGCAACGCTGCGCCTCCTTCCACGCCAGCTCGATATCGAAGCCGAGCTCGACCTCGGTGTGGATGTCGCGCAGCGACTCCTCCTTGGCGCGGTGCGGCACCTTGAACCGGGCGTCGAGGGCGATGTCGTTGTCGTAGCTCCACTCGTGGATGCCCATCTTCTGGCTGATCACCTCGACCAGCGGCGCTGGACGCACGGCCGGGTCGCCACCCGACAACTGGCTGTGGATCGACACCGCGGCCTCATGGCCGTGCGCCACCGCCCAGATGATGTTCTTCGGCCCGAAGGCGGCGTCGCCGCCGAAGAACACCTTCGGATGGGTCGAGCGCAGGGTCACCTCGTCGACCTTCGGCATATCCCAGCGGTCGTCGAACTCGATGCCGATGCCGCGCTCTATCCAGGGGAAGGCGTTCTCCTGGCCGACCGCGACCAGGACGTCGTCGCACTCGAAGAAAGGATCGGGCTCGCCGGTCGGCACCAGCCTGCGGCGGCCGTCGGCGCCGTACTCCGCCTGTACCTGCTCGAAGCGCATGCCGACCAGCCGGCCGTCATCATGAACGAAGGCCTTGGGCACCAGGAAATTGAGGATCGGGATGTCTTCGGCGATCGCGTCCTCCTTCTCCCAGGGGGACGCCTTCATCTCCTCGAACCCGGAGCGCACGACTACCTTGACGTCCTCGCCACCCAGGCGGCGCGCCGTTCGGCAACAATCCATCGCGGTGTTGCCGCCGCCGAGCACGATGACCCGCTTCCCGATCGATTCGACGTGGCCGAACGAGACCGAGGACAGCCAGTCGATGCCGATGTGGATGTTGGCCGTCGCCTCGGCACGTCCGGGAAGGTCGAGATCGCGGCCTCGCGGGGCGCCCGAGCCGACAAACACCGCGTCCCAGCCTTCGTCCAGGAGCCCCTTCAGGCTGTCGACCCGGCGGTGCTCGAAGCCTACATTGCCGATCGCGATGATGTGCCCGACCTCCTCGTCGATCACGCTGGCGGGCAGTCGAAAGCGCGGTATCTGGGTGCGGATCATGCCGCCGAGCTGCTCGGTCTGGTCGATCAGCGTGACCTCGTAGCCGACCACCGCCAGGTCGCGGGCGACGGTCAGCGAGGCCGGGCCGGCGCCGACGCAGGCGATTCGCATTCCGTTGCTGGCCGGCGCCTTCGGCAGCCGGTCGCCGACATCGTCCTTGTAGTCGGCGGCGACGCGCTTCAGCCGGCAGATCGCCACCGGCTCCTTGCGGCTGTCGACCAGCGGCTCGTCCTCGACCCGGCCACGCCGGCAGGCCGGCTCGCACGGCCGGTCGCAGGTCCGACCCAGAATTCCCGGGAATACGTTCGATCGCCAATTGATCATGTAGGCGTCGGTGAAGCGCCCATGGGCGATCAGCCGGATGTATTCCGGAACCGGGGTGTGGGCGGGACACGCCCACTGGCAATCCACGACTTTATGAAAATAGTCGGGATCTGAGATGTCTGTGGCCTTCAAGGGCCGCTCCTCCCCACCGCTGGTGGTCGTCTCGCTCTCAGGGGCGAGTTCGTGAGCCGAGTAGGTACCCTCCCGGCACGGCTCGTCAAGAGATTGCCGGGTGGTCATGGCGTGGTGCCGGTGACCGTTGCGGGTCGTGGCGTCGCACTGCGCTCTCACCCCTGGCGAGTCGGCTTCCTATATTGAGGGCAGCGCCCCCGAGCGGGGGGCGATCCAACCGTGACGACAGGAACAAGCGATGATCCGGAAAACGGACTTCTACATCGACGGCGCTTGGGTGGCGCCCGCCACCGCCAACGCGTTCGAGGTGATCAACCCGGCCGACGAGACCGCGTTCGCGACCATCTCGCTGGGCTCGAGCGCCGACGTCGACCGTGCGGTGGCCGCCGCCCGCGCTGCTTTCGACGGGTGGAGCCGGACCTCCCGCGAGGAGCGCCTGGCGAAGCTCGAGAAGCTCGCCGAGGTGTATGAGCGCCGCTCCGACGAGATGGCGACGGCGATCAGCCAGGAGATGGGGGCGCCGATCACGCTGGCGACCCGCGCCCAGGCGCGCGCCGGCCTCGGTCACATCAAGGCGTTCATCGCCGAGCTGAAGACTTTCAGTTTCGAGCATCCGCTGCGCGACGACGCCCGGAGCGAGCACATCGTCTACGATCCGATCGGCGTGTGCGGGTTGATCACGCCCTGGAACTGGCCGATGAACCAGGTGACCCTCAAGGTCGTCCCGGCGCTGGCGGCCGGCTGCACGGTGGTTCTGAAGCCGTCCGAGATCGCGCCGCTCTCGGCGATGCTGTTCGCCGAGATCGTCGACGAGGTCGGCTTCCCGAAGGGGGTGTTCAACCTGGTGAACGGTGACGGCCCGACCGTCGGCGAAGCCATGTCGCGCCATCCGGGCATCGACATGATGTCGTTCACCGGGTCGACCCGAGCCGGTATCGCGGTCACCAAGGCCGCCGCCGACACCGTCAAGAGGGTGACGCTGGAACTCGGCGGCAAGTCGCCGAACATCGTGTTCGCCGATGCCGATCTTCCGAAGGCGGTGGCCGCCGGTGCCGCGCACTGCTTCAACAACACCGGCCAGTCCTGCAACGCTCCGACCCGCATGCTGGTCGAGCGCTCGGTCTACGACCAGGCGGTGACGATCGCCGCCGAGACCGCCGCGGCCACCAAGGTCGGCAGCCCGGCGGACGAGGGCGGCCACATCGGCCCGCTGGTCTCCGAGACGCAGTTCAATAAGGTCCAGGGCCTGATCGACACCGCCATCGGCGAGGGCGCCCGGCTGGTCGCCGGCGGCCCGGGCCGGCCGGAGGGCTTCAACCGCGGCTACTTCGTGCGACCGACGGTGTTCGCCGACGTCACCAACGACATGACGATTGCGCGGGAGGAGGTGTTCGGCCCGGTGCTGTCGATCATCGCGTTCGACGGCGAGGAGGAGGCGATCCGGATCGCCAACGACACGCCTTACGGCCTGGCGGCCTATGTCCAGACCGGTAGCCCCGAGCGGGCCAAGCGGGTCGCCCGGCAGCTCCGGTCCGGCATGGTGCTGATCAACGGCGCGGGGCGGGCTTCGGGGAGCCCGTTCGGCGGCTACAAGCAGTCCGGCAACGGCCGCGAGGGCGGCAAGTGGGGTCTCGAGGACTTCCTCGAGGTCAAGGCGGTGTCCGGCTGGCCGCTCAGCGACTGAGCGACCGGCGCTCGGTGGCGGGGCCGGTCAGGTTTCGGGGCCGGCCCCGTCTATCCCCAAGGTGGCCGCGGCCAGGTAACAGAATTCCAGCACCACGGTCGCGGCCAGCCAGGCGGTCAGCCCCTGGACGTCGTAGGTCGGCGTCGTGGTGTTGACGTCGAAGCCGACGATGTTCAGCCCCTTCAGCCCTCGGATCAGCCGCAGCCCCTCGCGCGCCGTCAGGCCGCCCCAGGCCGGGGTGAACACGCCGGGCGCCACCGAGGGGTCGAACACGTCCATGTCGAAGCAGACGAAGACCGGCCGGTCGCCGATGATCGAGCGGAAACGCTGGAGGATAGACGGCGCGCCTTCGTCGTCGAGCGCCTCAAGCGGTATGACGTGGTAGCCGAGCGACCGGGTGTAGTCGAACACCCCGGGCACGTAGGCGGTGCCGCGCAGCCCGAAATGGATCGACACGCTCGGGTCGACATAGCCCTGGTCGGCGGCGAACGAGAAGGTGGTCGCCGGGTTCAGGTCGATGGCGTTGCCGCCCTCGGGATAGGCGTCGGTGTGGGAGTCGAAGTGCAGCACGGCGAGCCCGGGGTGGGCGCGCCCGAGTGCCTGCATCATCGGCACGCTGATCACGCCGTCGCCGCCGAGCCCGATCGGCATGGCGCCGGCGGCGATCACGGCGGTGAGCGCGCGTTCCATGCGCTCGACCGACTCCTCGACCAGGCCCGAGGTGACCGCGACGTCGCCGACATCGACCAGCCGCAGCGCCCGGATCGGATCGAAATCCGCCGCGGTGTCGGGCCGGTAATGGCGGACCATGTCGGTCGACATCGCCCGGATCGCCGCCGGCCCGAGCCGGGCGCCGACCCGCTTCGGGTGGCGGCCGGAGTCGAACGGCAGCCCGACGATGGCCGCGCGCGCCCCGGCGCCTGCAGGATCGAGGGTCTGTGGCACCCCGAGATAGGTGCCGACGCCGCGGAACAGCCCGGTCGAGGCGAGGGTCATGGCCGGCGCTCCCCGCTTGCTGTCGTCATCCCGGACGAACGCGCGCCAGCGCGGGCGATCCGGGACCCACGGAGCGACGGCGGCTTACCGATGCTGCCGGCGACGGAGCGGCGGATGGGTCCCGGCTCGCGCTGCGCTTGGCCGGGATGACGATGATGGAGGGGTTGGCGCTCCCGCCTCACGGTCGTCACTCCACCGGGTCGCGGATCAGTGGCGAGGTCGAGCAGTGGATGCCGCCGCCGCCCTGGAACACGCCCTCGTACTCGACCGGAACGATCTCGATGCCGAGGCGATCGAGCGCCTCGGCGGTTCGCGGCGACGCGCCGGCCTGCATGAGCACGCGGCCGGGCCGCACCGCGATGCAGTTGACCACGCCGGAAGGGTCGTCGGGGTGCACCTCAATGGTCCGGATGCCGAGCTCCTGGAGCTTTCCGAGGAACCAGAACGGCAGCTGGGTCGGGTTGATGATCGCGGTGTCTACGCCGATCATCACCAGCGCGCCGTCGATGTGCAGCCGGTAGCCGGTCAGGTCGACCCGCAGCAGTTCCACGCCCTGGGCGTTCAGCACCTCCTCGACCTGTCTGGTGCCTTCCTCGTTCACGCGCGAGGAGCGGCCGATGACGGCGGTGCGCGGGTTCAGCCACACGAAGCTGCCGCCTTCCATCAGCCCGGTGCCGTGGATTGTGCGCAGGATCGGCATGCCGACCTTGGCCAGCGTCTCGGTTACCGGCGCCTCCTCGCCGCGGCGCACGATCGGGCCGAGGCGGGTGACGATGGCGCCCCCCTTCACGGCGATGCAGCTGTCGCGGGTGTAGATCGACTTGTGGCGACCGGGAGCGCAGCGCGCCAGATAGACCACCTCCACGCCTTCCTTGCGGAGCGCCTCGGCCAGCCCGTCATGCTGGGCCTGCTGGACCTCGAGAGGGGTGATGCTGTCGCCGCGCCAGTACCAGGTCTGGCCCTCGGCGTCGCCGAACGAACCGAGGTGTTCCAGCCGCTTGCTCGGATCGACGATGGTCATCTCGTCGCCCGGCCGGTGCATCAGCACCATGCGGAGCCGGCCTACGTCGTTGTCGCAGCCCCAGCGCCGGCCCCACACCTCCTCCTGCTGCTCGGGCGATTCAAAGCCCGGCTCGGCGTGCGAGGGGAAGGTCTTGATGGTCATGTTGTAGCGGTATTCGAACTCGCCGACGGCACCCATGCACGGTCTCCCGGTGGAACTTATCTCGGTTCAAGCAGAGGGCGGCGTCGGCAGCACCCATTCGCTGCCGCGCACGGTCTCGACGTATTCCGGCCACGGATAGTGAACCGGCGCCGGGAAGTTGGCGCCCAGCAACGGCGGCAGCCACTTGGTGCCGCCGATGCCGCCGCCGGTGCGCTCGACGAACTCGTCCCGACAGCGCGCCAGGGCCGCCGGGTCGGTGAGCAGGTCGAGCCCGGTCAGGGCGATCACCTTGCCGGCGGTCAGGAACATCGGGTCCATCGCCGCCGGAACGCCGCCGAGGGCGCAGTGGCACCAGTTCGGCACCTTCACCCCCGGCGCCGGGTTCTTCAGCGTCGGCCGGCCAACATACAGCCGCACCGTCGGCGTGTGCCACGTGTAGTCGGTGTAGTCGTCCGAGGTGTAGTTCTTTTGCCAGGACGGCAGCTGGGCGCGCAGCGCCGCCTCGCCCTCGAGCGGGTCGACCAACTGCTCCAGCAGCTCCGGGAACGGCTCGGCCGGCGGCTCGTAGCCGAGGTTGCGGATCATCTCGCGGCCGAATTCCTTGGCCTCCTCGGAGAACCGCGGCGGGCCAACGATCTCGAAGTTGCGGTAGGTGATCTCGGCGAGCGCGTTGTTGGCGAGGCCGGGGCGGGTCTTGGTGACCCAGTCGCCGCGTACCTCGCAGTGCGTCAGGCCGGCGACGTGGGTGGCGTTGTTGTCGAGCACGTGCTCGATCGCCTCGGCCATCTCGACCGACGGGCAGCGCCAGGCGAACTGGATCTGCGCGAACCGCGGCGGCAGGTTGTCGGCGGTCGCGAATCCCGAGTTCAGGATCGCCTCGTTCAGGGTCCAGCTGCCCCGGTGCGGCAGCATGTTCTCCTTGGTGTACTTGGTGGTTGTGTACATCAGGCAGAGCGCGTCCATCGCCGCCGGCGCGCGGGCGACGGCGTGGCTGTTCTGGGCGCCGCGCCGCTCGCCGGCGCTGCCCCAGGTCTCCGGGTCGGGGCAGCTGAAGGTGTAGACCTTCGACCAGTAGCAGCCGCAATGGGTATCCCAGATCACGGTGTTGGACAGCGCCGGCAGCGAGGTCGGGTGGAAGCTGATGGCGGCGTCCAGGTCGTCGTAGTAGCCGTGGCTGGCGTGGATTGGCTTGGAGCCGCACATCTTCTCGGCCGGTTCGCCGAAGAACTTGATGCGGCCGGCGATGCCGTGGACCTGCATCGCGGCCTTGAGGGCGAGCGCGCCGGTCAGCCCGCCGAGACCGAGGGCGGAGTGCGGGTCGGTGTGGCCGGCGGCGTTCGGGTGCACGCCGTCGCGCGGCTTTCGGTACGGCACGGCCTCCTGGCTGGTGCCGGGGACGGCGTCGTACTCGGCGTAGCAGCCGATCGTCGGGCCGCCGCTGCCCTGGCTCCAGGTGGCGCAGAACGCGGTCGGCATGCCGGCCGATCCGGGCTCGACCTCGAAGCCCTCGGCGCGCAGGCGCTCGACGTACCAGGCGGCCGATCTGTACTCGCGCCAGGACGGCTCGTGCAGGTGCCAGATGGTCATGTGATCTTCGGACAGGCGGGCGGCGTTCGCCTCGATCCAGTCGAGGGCTGTCCGCTTCTCCGGCGTCGGTGCGGCGGCCATGGGGTCTCCGTCGGTGTGGTGGTCGCCGGCGGGCCGCCGGCGACCGGGTGGCGGTGCTCAGCCCCCGCCCGCGTCGACGCGGGCGGTCAGCCGCGCGCGGCGGCGCTGCCGGGCCCAGAGCTCGGTCAGCAGCAGGGCCAATGTGATCGCGATCAGCATGGTCGCGATCGAGGCGATGGTCGGGTCGAGATGGTCCTGGATGCCGTCCCAGATCCGCTTAGGCAGGGTATAGACGTTGCGGCTGGTGATGAAGAGGGCCACCACGATCTCGTCGAACGAGATGGTGAACGCGAACAGCGCGCCCGACAAGATTCCCGGCACGATGCTCGGCATGATCACCCAGCGGATGGTCTGGGACGTCGAGGCGCCGAGGTTGCGGGCCGCCTGCTCCAGGCGGACATCGAAGTTGGCCAGCGAGGCGGAGACGGTGATCACCACATACGGCACGGCGATCAGGGTGTGCGCCAGGATCAGACCGACATAGGTGTCCATGATGCCGAGGTCGATCCAGAACCGGTACATCGCCAGCGCCTGGACGATCGCTGGCACGATGATCGGCGTCAGCATGAAGGTCCGGACGGTCTCGGCGGCGTTGCTCGCCAGCCGCCAGCAGCCGATGGCGCACAGCGTGCCGAGGATCAGCGCGAACAGCGTCGAGAACACCGCGACGATCACGCTGTCGAGGGTCGCTGCCAGCCAGATCTCCTTGTCGAAGAACGCCTGGTAGTGGCGCAGCGACAGGCCGTCCTGGGGCAGCGACAGGTAGTACTGGTCGGTGAACGAGACCGGTACGACGATCACCATCGGCAGCAGCAGGAACGCCAGCACCGTCCAGGCGAGGCCGAGCATCACGCAGCGGCCGAAGATCACCCTGGGGTCCTTCATGGCCCCGCTCCTCCCGACGTCGCGCCGGATAAGGCGCCCGTCGAACCGTGGGTCCCGGCTCGGCCGCGCCGGGGCGCGTCCGTCCGGGATGACGGCGGGGAGAGGGGGGACCCGGACCGGGCAACGTCAGGAGGAAGGACGATCCCTGGTCGGGCAACGTCAGGGGCAAGGGCGATCCCTGGCCGGGCAACGTCGGGGGCAAGGGCGATTCCGGGCCGGTTCGCCGCCGGCGGAAGGGAGTGGCTGGACC
>CAYNFA010000129.1:0-8722 GCA_964396345.1 uncultured Thalassobaculum sp. | reverse complement strand
CGTTTCTCGGTGGTCGCCGTATCCTTAAACAAGATGGCGAAGGGCATGCGGCAGCCCGCCGCGGTCGCGCGCACCGCCATGCAGGCGGGGCGGATCAGGGATGGGATGTTCGGCGAATACCTGGCGGACGATCTGTCGTCGCTGGACGTCGAGCGCGGCACCCTCTGGTGCTATGAATGGCCCTATCAGTTCGAGTGGTGGCAAAAGCCGCACGACGGCGGGTCGCTTGGCGAGTGGTGCGCCCGGATCCCCCGGTTGAGGCAGATCCACCAGGGTTACATGCCGGTGCGGGTGACGCTGGAGGGGGTCGCCAAGCCGGGACTGCTGGTCCCCCACCACCTGGCGCACGCCGCCTACGCCTTCTACCAGTCGGACGCCGACGAGGCGGCGGTCTACACCATCGACAACGGCGACGGCAGCCGGCCGGACATCGGGTACTACGGCGGCATCCACGCCTACGGCCAGGGCACACGGATCGTTCCGATTGGCCCGAACTTCAGCGTCCAGGGGCATCTCTACCAGCGCGCCGGGGAGTTCCTGGAACTGGGTCACGGCGCCGCCGCCGGCAAGCTGATGGGGTTGGCGCCCTACGGCCAGCCACGGTTCGTCGACCGGTCGATGATCGGCAACGCCTTCGCCGTCTTCGGCGAGGATTTCGCGTTCGGCGACAAGGCGGCGCGCAATTCCGTGCTCCTGCCCCTGCACGACCGGGCCCACAGTCTGGCTCCGTCGCTCTACCCCGAGCCGATGGCCTTGCTCGACGGCGTCGACCCGGACGCCCTCGGCAGCGGTAACCTCCGCCGTCTCTCGGTCGACATGGCTGCGTCGGCGCAGTGGATCTTCGAGCAGAACGCCCTGCAGGCGGTGCGCGACCTGGCGATGGGGCTGCGCGGAGCGGGGCTGGCGACGCCGACGCTGTGCCTGGGCGGCGGCGGGGCGCTGAACTGTCCGGCCAACACGATGATCAACGACCAGGGACCGTTCCGCGAGGTGCTGATCCCGCCGGCCTGTGACGATTCCGGGCTGCCGATCGGGGCGGCGCAGGCGGTGATGCACGACGTGTTCGGCGTCGCCCGGGAGCCGCAGGGCGCGAACGGGGCGGCCTCGGCCTATCGCGGCCTCGGCTACACGCGGGCCGACTTCGACCGGGCGCTTGCGGCGCACGGCGACGCGTTGACGGTCGACGACCGGCTGGACGCGGCGGACGACGCCGGCCGGGCGGTGGCCGACGGGGCCATCGTCGGCTGGTTCGAAGGCCGCAGCGAGATCGGTCCGCGCGCCCTCGGCCACCGTTCGCTGCTGGCCGACCCGCGGCCGGCGGCGAACTGGCGGCGGGTCAACGACCTGAAGTGCCGCGAGGCGTGGCGGCCGTTCGCGCCGGCGGTGCTGGCCGAGCGCGCCGGCGACTGGTTCCAGGGCGGCCCGACGAACTCGCCGCACATGCTGTTCACCGCCCAGGTCAAGAGCGACCGGCTGCCGGCGATCACCCATGTCGACGGCTCGGCGCGGGTGCAGACGGTGTCCCACGACACCGGCCAGTTCCGGCGGGTGATCGAGGCGTTCGACGCCGCGACCGGGGTGCCGGTGGTGCTCAACACCTCGTTCAACGGCCCGGGCGAGCCGATCGTCGAGACTCCCGCCGACGCCCTGCGCTTCCTCGCCACCACCGAGGTCGACGCCGTCTACGTCGACGGCGTCAAGGTCACCCGCCGGGGCGGGTGACGCTGGCGCGGCGCACGTCTACGATCGCCGCGACACGGGCACGGAGGTCATCATGACGGTTCAGGACGGCAAGCGGCTGGACGCGGCCACGCTCGAGGCGTTCCGGCGCGACGGGGCGGTGGTGCTGCGCGGGGTTTTCGGACCCGAGTGGATCGCCGCGCTGCGCGACGGCGTGGCGCGCAACTTGGCCGAGCCCGGGATCTACGCCAAGGGCTACACGGCGGAGGGCAAGCCCGGGCTGTTCTTCGGCGACTACTGCAACTGGCGGCGGATCGCGGAGTACGAGGACTTCCTGAAGAACTCGCCGGCCCCCGATCTGGCGGCTGAATTGATGGGCTCGCGCACGGTGGTGCTGTTCCACGAGCACGTGCTGGTCAAGGAACCGTCGACCGAGGAGCGGACACCCTGGCACCACGATCTGCCCTACTACTGCGTGGAGGGCAACCAGACCGTGTCGCTGTGGATCCCGCTCGACCCGGTGCCGCGCTCGACCTGCGTCGAGTTCGTCGCCGGCTCGCACGCCTGGGGCAAGCGGTTCATGCCGACCAAGTTCAAGGGCCAGGCCTACGACCGCGCCGAGACCGACCTGGAGGCGTTGCCCGACATCGACGCCCACCGCGCCGACTACGAGATCCTCGGCTGGGACCTGGAGCCGGGTGACGCCATCGCCTTCTCGTTCCTGACCGTGCACGGCGCCCCCGGCAACAGCCACGGCGCCAACCGGCGCCGGGCGTTCGCGGCCCGCTACTGCGGCGACGACGTGGTGTTCGTCCGCCGCCAGGGCGAAGTTTCGCCGCCGTTCCCCGACGTTGCGCTGGAGCACGGCGCGCCGCTGCGAGGCGAAGACTTTCCGGTGGTGCGGGGCTGACCGCCCGGTGGTGCGGGGCTGACCGCGCGGCCGCGCTTGCGCGGGGGAGGCGGAGTCGGGGTAGGCTCGGCGGAATGGTGGGGATGACCTTCGACAACCCGCCGCGACCGCCCCGAGGAAACCCCATGTCCCGTATCCTGCACGGCTACTTCCGTTCGTCGGCCGCCTACCGCGTCCGCATTGCCCTGAACCTGAAGCGGCTCGACTGCGAGCCGGTCTCGGTGCACCTCCGCAAGGGCGAGCAGCGCGGCGAGGCGTTCCTCGCCCTCAACCCGCAGGGCATGGTGCCGGCGCTGGTCGACGACGGCGTGGTGCTGACCCAGTCGCCAGCCATCCTCGAGTACCTGGACGAAGCCTATCCCGACACCCCGCGCCTGCTGCCCGACGCGCCGGCCGACCGGGCGCGGGTGCGGGCGCTGGCGGCCGCCATCGCCTGCGACATCCACCCGCTGAACAATCTGCGCGTGCTGCAGTACATCCAGGGGCCGCTCGGCTGCTCCAAGGAGGCGATGATCGACTGGTACAACCACTGGATCGCCGAGGGCTTCGGCGCCCTCGAGCGCACGCTGGCCGGTGATCCGCGCACCGGGCGGTTCTGCCACGGCGACAGCCCCGGGCTGGCCGATATCTGCCTGGTCCCGCAGGTGTTCAACAGCGCCCGCCACGACCTCGACCTCGAGCCGTACCCGACGATCCGCCGGATCGCGGCAGCCTGCGACGCGATCGAGGCCTTCCAGGCGGCCCATCCCTCACGCCAGCCCGACGCCGAATGACCGACGCGGTGTCGGAGTCCGAGCGCGCCGACCGGCTGCGGTCGCTGCGGCGGATGCTGGTCGTCCTCGGCTGCTTCTTCGTGTTCGTCCAGGTGAACCGGTCGTCGGGCGGCGTGCTGGCGAGCTATCTCGGCTCCGAGCGCGGGCTGTCGCCGACCGACATCGGCACGGTCATGGGCGCGATGTTCTTCGCGGCGGCGGCCGTGCAGCTGCCGACCGGCATCCTGTTCGATCGCATCGGGGCGACCCGGACGCTGCTGCTGATGGGCGTGGTCTCGATCGTCGGGATCGTGATCTTCGCGCTGGCGGAGTCGACCTGGTGGCTGGTTGCCGGCCGCGTGGCGATCGGCATCGGGCACGGCGGGGTGATCACCGCGGTCTACCTGATCGCCATGGGCTGGGCGCCGCCGGACCGGGTCGGTCAGGCGACCGGGACACTGGTGGGGGTCGCGGGCGGTGTCGGCGGGGTTCTGGCCACCACGCCGCTGGTGCTGTCGCTCGAACGGTTCGGCATCGAGGGCACCTTCCTGGCGCTGGCCGCGTTGACGGCACTGCTGATGGTGGTCATCGCGCTGACGGTGCGCGACCGGCCGGCCGAGGCCGCGACCGCCGAGCCCCGACTGCGCGAGACCCTCCTGCAGTCGGTTCGCGGTCTGGTCGAGGTGATGCGGATGCCGGAGCTGCGGCGGATCTTCGTGATGGGGATCTGCTTCACCGCGCCGTTCATGACCATCGGCGGGCTGTGGGCCGGCCCGTACTTCGCCGAGGTCCAGCGGCTGACGCCGGCCGAGGCGTCGATCGCGCTGCTGCTGCTGGTGGTCGCCCTGCACGTCGGGACCTACGCCTACGGCGTGCTCGACCGCCTGGCGGCATCGCGGCGACGGCTGATCCTGCTGGGGGTCACGATCGAGATCGCCTGCCTCGGGGTGCTGACGGCGTGGCCGACGGCGCCGCTTGTGGTGGCCACCGTCCTGCTGTTCCTGTTCAGTTGCGCCGCCCCGCTGTTCGTGGTGCTGGCCGCCCACGCCCGCCGCTTCGTGCCGCAGCAGCGCGCCGGTCGGGCGATTGCCTGCATCAACCTGATGGGGCTGACCGGGGTGTTCCTGATGCAGACCGGCACCGGGGCGGTGATCGACATGGTCCACGCCGCCGGTGGCGCTCCGGAGACCGGATTCCGCCTGGTGTTCGCCACCGTGATCGTGGCGCTGGCGGTCACCGCGTCGATCTACGCCCGCCAGCCGGACGGGCCGGAGGAACGGACCTGACCGAGGACTGCCCGGCGCTCAGCCGCCGCCGTCGCGGACCTTCTGCACCAACCCGGCCAAATGCTCCCGGGGGGCGGCGCCCGGCACCAGCGCGTTGCCGATCGCGAAGGCCGGCGTGCCCTCGATCCCGAGGGCCTGGGCGAGGCGGTAATTGGCCTCGATGACGGCCGCGACCTCGGGGGCGGCCATGTCCTTGCGGAGCCGGTCGAGGTCCAGTCCGGTCTCGGCCGCTGCCTGCCATATCGCGCCCTCGTTGAGACGTCCGCGCAGGCCCATCAGCGCCATGTGGAAGGGCTCGTACTTACCCTGCCGACCGGCCGCAAGCGACGCCCGCGCCGCCAGCGCCGATTCCGGCCCGAGTATCGGGAATTCTTTCAGCACCAGCCGGATCCGGCCGTCGTCACGGACCAGTTCCATCAGCGGGCCGGTCATCGTCTTGCAGTATCCGCACTGGTAGTCGAAGAACTCGACGATCGTGACGTCGCCGTCGGGGTTGCCGAGGACCGGATCGGCGGCGCTGCGCTCCAGGGCCTGGCGATGCTCCACCAGGGCGGCCGCGGCGGCGGCATCCTTGCCGGCCTTTTGCCGTGCCTCCATGCCGGCAACCGACTCCAGGATGACCTCCGGGTGGCGCAGGATGTAGTCGCGGACCAGCGCCTCGAGCGCGGATTTCTGCTCCGCCGTGAACGGTTCGGCGGCGGCGGCGGGAGCGGCCAGGGCGCACGCCAGCAGGGCGGCGGCGGACAGTCGTCGTATGGACGGCGGCATCGGTGTCTCCGGCTGTGGACGGGCTCAGCCGTCGCGTTTCTTCTCGAACTCGCGTCGCGCCAGTTCCTCGATATCGAGGGCGCGCAGTGCCGCGGGCGATCCCTGTGGCAGTTGCGCCTGGGCGCGTTTGGCCTGGCCCTCCGCGTCGCGCCAGCGCCGTCCGCGGATCGCCTCCTCGGCCAGCGCGAGCGCGCTGTCGCCGAAGCGTCCCACCCGGCCGTAGGCGATCGCGAGTTCGCGCCAGGCCGACGACCAGTCGTCCTCGGTCTTGATGGCCGACTCCATGTGGCGGAGCGCCTTCTGGTCCGACGCCGGGTCGTTGAGCGCCAGAAGGTTCCGGGCCAGCAACACCTCGATCTGGCCTTGGTCCGGCGCCAGCCGGTGAGCGGTTTGATAGGACGGCAGAGCCTCGGCCGGTCGGCCGTTCTCGAACAGGATCTGTCCCACCAGTTCGTGGAAGTAGGGATCCTCCGGATGCTCGGCCACCAGTCCTCTGGCCAGGTCGAGAGCCTTTGCAAGGTCTGGGATCTCGTAGTAGGCGATGGCCCGGGCGTAGCGGGCCGGCAAGCTGTTGTCGGTCTGGGGAAAGCGCCTGAACGTCTGCTCGGGCGGTCGCAGGAAGGCGAACAGCTTCGCGACCATGCGGTCGTGCCGTGCCACCTGCTCCGGCGTCGTCGGGACGTCGCGGTAGGCGGAGTTCTCGATGTGCGACTCCACCGCCGTGATCCGGTCTTGGGTGAGCGGATGGGTGGTGACATAGGGGTCGCGGCGGGTGGCCGACAGCAGTTCCTGCCCGGACAGCGTTCGCAGGAAACCCGCCAGTCCCTTGGCCGATTGCCCGGTCTGATCCAGGAACGTCAGGGCGGCCTGGTCGGCAGCCGACTCCTGGGTACGGCTGTACTCCAGGAACGAGCGAGAGGCGACGTTGCTGCCGCCGAGCGCGATCGCCGCGCCGGCGCCGGCGTTGCCGCTCGCCACGGCGGCGACCGCGCCGAGGATGGTGGCGACCAGGGCGGTCTTCGAGGCGGAGCTGATGGCGTCCGCCGTCCGCGCAAGATGCCCGCCCGAGATGTGGCCGGTTTCGTGGGCGATGACGCCGATCAGTTCGAGCGGGTCGCGGGTCTTGATCAGCAGGCCGGTGTGCAGGAACAGGTTCTGCCCGCCGGCCACGAACGCGTTCAGGCTGTCGTCCCTGACGATGAAGATGTCGATGACGGACGGCTCCAGGCCGGCAGCCTGGAACAGTGGCGTCGCGAAATCCCGGATGGTAGCTTCGATCTCGGCGTCGCGAATCAGGCTTCTGCCTTGGGCGAACGAGGTCGACGCGTTCACCACGGCCAGCACTGCCGCCACCGCGACACATTGGATCCAACGACCGGTTCTGCGCATGTCCATGATTGCCCGCCTCTTCGCCGGGATACCTTACCGCCGGCCGGCGTCCCGGAAAACCCGGGCCGGCCATTCCCGCAGCATCTCTCGGGATCGTGTCATCGGCGTGGCGGTCGCGGCGGTCACCGCGATCGGCGTCGCTGGCTGCGCTCGGGACACCATCGACGTGCCCGAAGGATTCTTCGGCGCCCTGGCGGTGGAAGAGCCTCGGGCGGCGCTGCTGGCGCGTGATGTCCTCGTCAACGGCGGCTCGGCGGCGGACGCCGCTGTGGTCACATACTTCGCGCTGGCGGCGACGTTGCCGTCGTCCGGTGGCCTCGGCGCGACAGGGTCCTGCCTGGTGTTCGACCCGGTGCAGGGTCCGCGCTACGAGCGTCTGACGTTTTATCCGGAGCCGGCGTCGGCGCGCGGCCCCACCGTTTCGCTGCCGACCGGGCCGCGGGCGATGTTTGCGCTGAACGCCCGCTACGGCCGGACCAAGTTCGAGGAACTGGTGATCTCGGCCGAGCGACTGGCGCGCTTCGGTGAGCCGGTCAGCCGGGCCCTGGCGGTGGATCTGGCGGAAAGCGGCGGCCCGCTGCGCGCCGACCCGGCGTCTGCCCGGGTGTTCCTTCCCGCCGGGCGCCCGCTCGGCCAGCAGGACGTCCTGGTGCAGCTCGACCTGTCGGCGACGCTGGCCCGGCTCCGCGGGGAGGGCGTCGGCGCCCTGCACGCCGGGCCGATGGCGCGGGAGTTCGTCGAGGCGGCGGCGCGCGCCGGCGTCGCGGTCGACCCGGTCCGGCTGCGCGATGCCCTGCCGATCTGGTCGACGGTCGATGGCCTGGAGCACGACAACCATCTCTGGGCGGTCGCCGGACTGGATCCGCTCGACGCAGCGCTCTCCGAAGCTGCCCTCGCGTTGGCTTTGGAGGGAGCGGACTGGGGCGACGGCGATGCCGCCACCCGCCGGCACCTCCTGGCCGAGGTGATGAGCCGGGCGAGCGTGGCGGTGCTGGGCGGCGCGCGCGGCCTCGGTGTCGACGCGGCCAGGGACGCCATGGCCGGGTACGACCGGGAGCGGCGCGGCCTGCCGGCGCCACGGGCGCGGCTGGCCGCCACCCTCGGCGAGCGCGGTGCGGGGACGTCGGGTGCCACCGGCTTCTACATGGTCGATCGATCGGGCATGGCGGTCGGTTGCGCGATCGGGCTCGGGGCGCCCTTCGGTATCGGCCGGTCGCTCCCCGGCTTCGGTTTCCTGCTCGGCACGCCCGAGCCGGTGCGCGGTGACGGGGCCGGGGCGGCGGCGCTGATCGTCGGCAACACCAAGGCCTCCCAACTTCATCTGGCGATGGCGTCCGCCGGTGGCCGCCCCGCCCTGTCGGCGCTGATCGGCTCGGCCCTCGATCACTGGCAATTGCGGGAGCACATCGACCAGGTGATCGCGGCGCCGCGCACCCATTACGCCGGCGGCAGCGATACCCTGCTGGCCGAACCGACGCTGCCGGCGGATCAGCGCGCGTCCCTCGGCTCGATCGGCTACCGTGTCGAGGACCGTGCGGAACTCGGACGCGTCAATGGCTTCCGCTGCGTCGAGGGCATTCCGCGGCGCGAACTGATGTGCGAGGCGGGCGTCGACCCGCGCTCGCGTGGGCTGGGCTTCTTCGAGCGTGGCCGGTGATCCGATGAGCCGTCGGCCGCTACGCCCGTCGACCCGCGGCCAGGTCGCGCCGTTCATCGTGATGGACGTGATGTCGGCGGCGGCGGCGCGCGAGGCCGCCGGGGGCGACGTTCTGCACCTGGAGGTCGGACAGCCGTCGACCCCGGCGCCGCGCGGGGTGCTGGAGGCGGCTCGGCGGGCGCTCGATTCCAACCGCATCGGCTACACCCTGGCCCTGGGCATTCCGACGCTGCGCGAGCGGATCGCCCGCCATTACCGCGACGTCTACGGCGTTGCGGTG
>CAYNFA010000128.1:0-8722 GCA_964396345.1 uncultured Thalassobaculum sp. | reverse complement strand
GCCGGCCGAGCAGGCCGGCGAGGCGGTCGACGAAGCGGTTCGGGACACCAAGCGCGCCGTCGACGACGCCCGCGACTGAGCGCGAAACCTCGGGTTTCCCCTGGCGCAGCGCGTTGGCGCCTCTGCCAGGGGTGCGAAGCGACGGACGGTCCCTCTCCCCCCTTGCCCCCGCGAGGGGCCGGACGAACGCGGTCACGAAGGTCCGCTCCACTCGGAGCAGGGCCTTCGTGGCTTTTCCCGTGGGGCGTTCCGGCCAACGGGGCCGCGGCGATCAGGCGGCCGGGGCGTGGCCTTCCAGGGCCTGTGTCATCGGGGCGTTCGCTGGATCGATAGCGCGCTGCAGGTAGCCCTCCATCACCCGGTCCCACTTCTCCCAAGCCGTCCGGAGGTCGGCAATCGGCGATGCCGACAGATCCACGCGCAGGTCGATGATCGGGAACCGGTAGCCGGGGTCGCACACGATCACCGCCGCCGATTGCAGCGGATCGAGTTCGCCGCCCTCGGCCTCGCCGTTTTCGAGCGCCTGGATCAGCCGGTCGGCGAGCGCCGCCAGCGGGTCGGTCTCGAAGCCGGCGGCGATCCCGGCGATCACCGCCTCGCTGCGCACCCAGTTGCCGATTACGACCGCGCCGTCGAGCGCCATGCCGTCGGCCGGCCTGGCAACGTCCGCGCCGGTGGCGTAGGCGACGTCACCGGCGGCGGTGACGACCGCCAGCTGGCGCCAGCTTCCGTGCGGGGTCGAGGCCAGGATGCCGGCCACGGTTTGCTCGGCGCTGCGCCCGGCCGACAGCAGATCCAACCCGATCGGCCCGAGCCGCGGGTCGGTGCGCGCCTGGGTCAGCACCGCGCCAACCCCCGGCCGCAGGTGCGGGCAACGCCCGCCGGCACCGATCGAGGAGGTGGCGAGCGCCACCCCGAACTGCCCGGTGCGCGCGCAGCGCCCCGCGATCGAGAACGTCACCTCAATCCCTCCCCGTCCTGCGTGTCCCCAAGCGCCCCCGCGAACGGGAAGCGCTCAGGGCCGATGATCAGGCGTCGCCGTGCGCGAACGCCCAGTACAGTTGCTTCGCCTTGGCGGCGACCGGTCCGGGCTGCAGGGCCCGGCCCTCGAACCCGTTCAGCGGCTGCACCTTGCCGTGGTTGCCGGACGAGAAGATCTCGTCGGCCGCCATCAGGTCGGCAACCGTCACGGTCCGCTCGTGGACCGCGTAGCCGGCGCGCGTCAGCAGCTTGATGACGCGCTGGCGGGTGATGCCGTTCAGGAAGGTGCCGTTCGGGACCGGGGTGTGGACCACGCCGTCCTTGACCATGAACAGGTTGGCGGTCGCGAATTCGGCGACGTTGCCGATCGGGTCGAGCACGACCGCGTTCTGGAAGCCCTTGTCGTGTGCTTCCTTCAGCGCCCGGCCGGCGTTGGCGTACAGGCCGGCGGCCTTGGCGTCGGTCGGCGCCTGGTCGGGGGCCGGTCGGCGCCGCGACGACACGCAGGCGGAGAAGCCGGTACCGTCCGGCAGCGGGCTCTCGTAGACGTTCAGCAGGAACCGGGTTGAGGCCGGATCCGGGTAGATCCAGCCGGAATCCGCCCAGAACATCGGTTTGATGTAGAGCGCGGTGTCGCCGGTGAACCGGGATACCGCGTCCTTCACCAACTCGACGATTTCCTCGGGCCGGATCTTCGGCTCCAGCATCATCTTGCGGGCGGAATCGCAGGCCCGGGCGCAATGCAGCTCGATGTCGGGGATCACGCCCTCGAAAGCGCGGGCGCCGTCGAAGATCAGCGAGCCGAGCCAGGTCGACTGGGTCATCGGCCCAAGGACCATCGGGTTGCCGTCGTGCCAGGTGCCGTCGTCGACGTAGGTAACGACCTTCATGAAAGGCTCCGGTGACGCAAAGGTGGTGGACGGCGGACCATAGACCGGCGCGGCGGGCTTGCCAACGCGGGGGCACGGGCGAGAGGAGCCATTAAGCCTTCTCGATCGTGAGACCGCTGGCTGCGGCGTTCGAGCGCTCCTATCCTTGGACAGGTTGGTGCAATCCACGGAGACCACGCCATGCCCACTCGTCCTGCCGTCGACGACGTCGCCGATCCCGCCACCCTGTTCCGTCTCGACGGCACGGTCGCGCTGGTGACCGGCGCCGGCAGCGGCATCGGCGCGCTCGCCGCCCGGGTGCTGGCGCGCGCCGGAGCCACCGCGATCGCCACCGACCGCGACCCCGCCACCGCGCGCGCCACCGCCGACGCGATCGCCGCCGAGGGACTGGCGTCTGACGCCTTCGAACTGGACGTGGCCGACGAAACGTCGGTGGTGGCGGCGTTCCGGAATGTCGAGGCCCGCCACGGGCCGGTCGGGGTGCTGATCAACAACGCCGGCATCGCCCGTCGGGCGGCGACCGAAGACCTCGACCTCGAAACCTGGAACGCCGTGGTCGCGGTCAACATGACCGGGGTGTTCCTGTGTGCCCGCGAGGCGGGACGGCAGATGCTGCGCGCCGGCGGCGGCTCGATCGTCAACATCTCCTCGATGTGGGGCCATGTCGGCGGCGGCTTCGCGCCGAACCTGTCCTATCACGCCACCAAGGGAGCGGTGGTGACGATGACCAAGGCGCTGGCGGTCGAGTGGGGCGGGCGTGGCATCCGGGTCAACGACATCGCGCCGACGTTCCTGCGCACCAATCTGACCACCCACCTGTTCGCCGACCCCGACCTGATCCGCCGGTTCGACGAGCTGACGCCGCTCGGCCGCACCGGCGTGCCGAACGACCTGGCGGGCGCCCTGCTGTTCCTGGCCAGCCCGGCCTCGGCCTACGTGACCGGCCACAGCCTGCTGGTCGACGGCGGCTGGACGGCGCGATGAGCGGGGTCTCGATCGGCCTGGAATCAGGATTGCTGCGAAGCCCCTTGTGTTTTTCGCTCAGCGGTCCCACGTTGCATACGTAAGAAGCGGTTGGACGACTCGACCTTTCGCCGACGGAATGTCGCGTAGGGTGCTTTGAATTCTGTCAGACGAGCGCGACTTCGCCGGCCCGCACTAGAGCGGGTCTGCATTCTATGTGTTGGTGAAAGGGTTTCCAAATGGCTACCGGTACCGTGAAGTGGTTCAACGCGCAGAAGGGCTTCGGCTTCATCGAGCCCGATGGCGGTGGCAGCGACGCCTTCGTGCACATCAGCGCGGTTGAGCGCGCTGGCCTCGGCGATCTGCGTGAGGGCCAGAAGGTCGGCTTCGAGCTCGTGTCCGATCGCAAGAGCGGCAAGATGTCGGCTGACAATCTCAAGCTCCTCGACTGAGCGCGGATTTCAGGACGCCCGGCGCAAGCCGGGCGTCCGACCGCCTCGTCGATTCGCAGCAAAGGAGACGGTCATGGCCAAAGGCCAGATGCGCGGCAATCGTGAAGTACGGAAGCCCAAGGCGGTAAAGACCGCCCCTGCTCCGGTGTCGGCAACGGTGTTTAACCGTGAGAAGCCGCTTCCCTCCGCCGGCGCCAACAAGAAGAAGCCCTGAGGCCGAGACCGTGACCGGGCGACCGTCGCCCGGGCAGCCGGCCGAGACCGGCGCCTTAGGCGGGCGGTCTCTCGGAGACGCGAAGTCTCCCACCCAGCGCTCCACCCTTCGGCTTGAGGTGGCGCGCTTTCAGGATCCCATTCCGCGCAAGGCGGTCCTCCAGATCGTGACCTCGTTTGGCGGGTTCTTGGCCACCTGGGCGGCCATGTATGCCGCGTTTGATCACGGGTACTGGCTGGCGCTCGCGCTGGTGCCTCTGGCCGCCGGGTTCCTTGTCCGCATCTTCATCATCCAGCACGATTGCGGCCATCAGGCATTCCTGCCGTCGCGCCACGCCAACGACGTCATCGGCTTCGCCTGCAGCCTGCTGACCCTGGCGCCTTACCCGTCCTGGCGTCGCCAGCACGCCGGCCACCACGGCGTCTGGAACGACCTCGACCGACGTCAGAGCGGCGCCGACATCTACTCCTCCTGCCTGACAGTCGCCGAGTACGCTGCGCTCGGGCCCTGGGCGCGGGGCTGGTACCGCGTGACGCGGCACCCGCTGGTCGCCAACGTACTGCTGCCGCCGTTGATCTTCATCCTGCTGTACCGCCTGCCGTTCGACATGCCGCCGTCGTGGCGGCGCGAGCGGCGCATGGTCCACCTGACGAACCTGACCTTGGTGGTGACTCTCGGCGGCCTCGGCTACGCGCTGGGCTACGGACGCCTGGTAGCCGTGCAGCTACCCGTCATGGCGCTGGCGGCGATCGCCGGGGTATGGCTGTTCTCGGTGCAGCACCGCGGCGAGCGCACGGTGTGGGCGCGGCATGACGTCTGGGACGCCACGGCGGCGGCGCTTCACAGCTCAACCTATCTGCGGCTGCCGCGGATCCTGCAGTGGTTCACCGGCAACATCGGGTTCCACCACGTGCACCACCTGAACCCGCGCGTCCCGAACTACCGGCTCCAGGAGTGCCACGAGCGGATCGCCGCGTTCTGCGAGGTGCCGATGCTGTCGTTCCGAGATGGATTGCGGGCGTTGCGGCTGGTCCTGTGGGACGAAGACGCTGCCCGAATGGTGACGTTCCGCGACGCCTCGGCGGCGGTCCGCCCCTAAGCCGGCTGAGCCGGCACGGCGGGTCGTCGTCGTTCTCAGCCGCCCGATCTCAGGCGCCGTTCTTCAGCCGCCGTTCTTCAGCCGCCGTTCTTCAGCCGCCGTCGAATTGCGAGCGCAAGGGCGATCCCTGGCGCCAAGCCGAAGTGCCTTTGCAGCGCGAGCACACGCGCTCTCCGGCCCACTGGCTGCGGAACTCGACCTGACACCTGAGGCAGTGGCGGACCTTGCTGTCGAGGTCCTGAACCTTGTCGAGCGGCGCGGCGCCGGTCGCAAGCGGGTCGGTCATCAGCGGGGCTGTCATCGTCGGCTCCTCCGTGGACGGGTCGCCGACTCTGCCGCGGTCGCCGGTAAGGCGAACGCGATCAGAAGTCGGAGGCCGTCAGGACGTAGGTGAATCCGTGGCGGCGGGAATACACCGAGGCCGCCACCGCGTGAATCCGGTCCCGGCCGTCGTCAAATGCCTGGAGGAGAGCTGCCTCCGCACCGTCGGACGCCGGGTCGATCGTCGTCAGCGCGTCGGCCTCGACGAAGAACGACACTTCGAGGGCGCTGTCGTAGGCCCAGAACCGGACGCGTCGGCGCGTCGGATCGTAGCTGCGGGCCAGATTGGGGAAATTCAGGGTCATGGAACGACCGGAGCGGGCCGGTGAGCCCGCTGCCGGGATTGTCAGGTCTTGGCCGGCGGGGCTGCGTCCACCGGCTTCGCGCCGCCGGCGGTGATCGGCAATGCCGAGGCGGTAGCCGCCGTCGGCACGTCGTTCGCCGCCGTCTTCAGGGTCGGTATCACTCCGGACGAAAAATTCTTGAAAGACATAGCAACACCCTGGGGTTCGGTGACCGTTAACCGCCACCGTTCTTAAGTGGCATCGGCCTGGTTTCATTGCGAGTCTATTCGAAGTTGTGAAAATTTCCCGGCCGGAACTCAAAGCGAAAGCGACCCTTTAGCTGGAAAACGGCCCCGAATTGGTCAATTCGTTTTCCTGAGCGATACGCTCGTGCGGTTCGGCCTTGCTCTTCACTCGGTATTGCGGGCCGCGGGAGTCGGCGGGAAGCCGGGCGATGATCTTGTACTCGCCGCGGGGTGCGCGCACCGGTCCGCGACTGGCGAAGCCTACGGTCTGCCCGATCTTGAACTTGTGCGTCGTCATGTCGGTCCTCGTTTCCGGATGCGACCGCGGCATTAGCGGTCGAGAAAGGCGAAGAAGTCCCGTGATACGTCGTCCGACACCTCGTCAGACGCGCCCTCGTTCGGCGCGAAGAGCCGGGTGTCCTTAGTGGTCTCGTCGGGCGTCTTCGGCGTCTCGCCCGGGGCGGAGGGCCCGCCGGGGCTTCCGGCCGTACGGCCCAGAAGCCCACGGTGCTTGGCCTCGCGGCCGAATTCGTGAAGGTCGATCAGCAGGCGCAGAAACTCGGCGCGCAGGGCGGTGTCGCTGATCGTCTGTTCAGCGCTGCGCGCCATGACGCAGATGTGCGCGCTGCCGATGTGAAACTCGCGCATGATCTGTCGCGCGCGCGATTGCACCTCGGCAAGATGCTCCATCAGGCCGACGTTGTCGGCGCCATCGGGCGCGCTTAGTTCGCCGACACTGCGGGTTGTGTCCGACCGGGTCGGGTCGACCATCGACTCTACCCCTCTGTAACGAAAAATCGCCGGTCGAATCCACCGACACGACTGTGATGATTGTGCATCAAGAAGATAAATCGCGTTCTCGACGCCAAACATCATACAGAATTTGTCAATAAATTGAAATAGAATTCCTGGCGAGGCGGCGAGCCGGTTTCGAGAATTTTTGAAACCGGACCCTCGAAATATTGCAGATTATTATCTCAAGATACGCAAGGGCGGGGTTGAGGCGGCGCGGCACCCAACTTCGCCGAGACTCATCCGAGAATGAGGCAGGTCTCGGTGCCGTGTGCGTAAACCTTGCCGGATTCGTCGATCACGCGGGCTTCGGCGGTCGCGGTGCTGCGGCCGCGGTGGACCACCCGGCCCTCGATGCGGAGCGTGCCGGAAGCAGCGGTCACCGCGCGGGTGATGTTCACCTTGTACTCGAGCGTGGTGTAGCCGGTGCGGGCGGGCAGGGTGGAATGCACGGCGCAGCCCATGGCGGAGTCGAGCACGATGCCATGCCAGCCCCCGTGCAGGCCGCCCGCCGGGTTCAGCAGGTGCTCGCCCCAGCCGCCCTCGAACACCGCGCGGCCCTCCTCGGCCTCGATCAGCCGGAAGCCGATCGTCGCCACGATGCTCGGCGCCGGGATCTCGCCGGCGATCACCCGGCGCAGCAACTCGAGCCCGGGCAGGTCACGCGTTGCCCCCGTCAGGGTCGACGGATCGGTCCAGGTGACGGTGCGGCTGCGCTCGGCCATTTGGGGGGGCTCCCTCGAGATGAGGTCGCTGTCACATGCCTTGAAGTCGGCTCCGAGACAATCGCAATCGGCGGAACGGAGCCGTGTCGGATTTGAGGCGTTCGAAGGCGGGGCGGCACCATCACCGGCCGGCAAATCACCGCTTAGTGTCGGCGTGTTCCGGTTGGTCGTGCCCTTTCGAGTGCTCTGTGGAGGACGTGTCGCCGATGAGCCAGCTGCCCGCTGCCCCGCGCGCGAGCGCCACCGCCGTCGTCGACCTGCTGCGCGGCTGGTCAGTGGAGACCACGCCGACCTCGGCCGCCAAGGTGACGCGCTTTGCCGACCATCTGGCGAGCGGCGCCACCGTCAACGTCACCTTCCTGCCGGGCTCCGACCCGGCCGACGCCGTGGCGGTGGCACGTCGGTTGCGGGCCGAGGGCTTCGAGCCGGTGCCGCACGTGGCGGCGCGCTCGCTCGCCGACCGGGCCGCGCTCGACGGCTTTCTCGGGCGCCTCAAGGACGAAGCGGGAGTGACCCAGGCGCTAGTGATTGCCGGCGGCCTCGACCGGCCGCAGGGCGCCTTCGCGTCGTCGATGGACCTGCTGGCGACCGGCCTGTTCCAGCACCACGGCATCACCCGCATCGGCGTCGCCGGCCATCCCGAAGGCACGCCGGACATCCCGGCGGCGGCGCTCAGGGACGCGCTGCTGTGGAAGAACCGGTTCGCGGCCGAGCACGGCCTCGCCCTGTACCTCGAGACCCAGTTCTGCTTCGACGCCGCCGCCATCGTCGCCTGGGACCGCACCATCCGGGGCTGGGGCAATCGGCTGCCGATTCATCTCGGCGTGCCGGGGCTGGCGACGCTCAAGACCCTGCTGAAATTCGCGCAGTCGTCCGGCGTCGGCCCATCGATCCGGGTGCTGACCCGCCAGGCCCGCAACCTCGCCCGGCTGATGCTGGTGCAGGCCCCCGACCGGCTGCTGGTCGACCTCGCCGCCTACAAGGCCTCGGACCCGGAGTGCGGCATCGCGAAGCTGCACTTCTACCCGTTCGGCGGCCTCCAGAAGACCGCGGAGTGGGTGAACGCCGTCGCGTCCGGCCGGTTCGCCTTCGACGAGCGCGGCGTCGGCCTGGTGGTCGGCGACGCCGCCGGGCTGCGCGCCGCGTCCTGACCCCGTCCGCTCACCGGAGGCCACCATGGTCGATACCGTCGTCAGCTCCGCCACCAAGGAAATCGTCATCGGCTTCGAGCGGCCGTTCTGCGTGATCGGCGAGCGCATCAACCCGACCGGCCGCAAGCTGCTGGCGGCCGAGATGGCGGCCGGCGACTACAGCCGGGTCGAGGCCGACGCGCTCGCCCAGGTCGCGGCGGGCGCCACCATGCTGGACGTAAACGCCGGCATCCCGATGGCCGACGAGCCGGCAATCCTGGCGCGCTCGATCCAGCTGGTGCAGTCGCTGACCGACGTGCCGCTGTCGATCGACAGTTCGATCGTGGCGGCGCTGGAGGCTGGGCTGGCCGTCTACCGGGGCAAGGCGCTGGTCAACTCGGTGACCGGCGAGGAGGAGCGCCTCGAAATCGTCCTTCCGCTGGTCAGGAAGTACGGTGCCGCCGTGGTGGCGATCTCCAACGACGAGACCGGGATCTCCGAGGATCCCGACGTGCGCTACCTGGTCGCCAAGAAGATCGTAGAGCGCGCCGCCGACCACGGCATCCCGCGCGCCGACGTGGTGGTCGATCCGCTGGTGATGCCGGTCGGCGCGCTGAACCTGGCCG
>CAYNFA010000127.1:0-8768 GCA_964396345.1 uncultured Thalassobaculum sp. | reverse complement strand
GTCGCTGTAGCCGAGCGCGCCCAGCACCTGCATCGATTCGTTGGCGGCGAAGAATCCGGCTTCGTTGCAGAGGTATTTCACCAGAGCGGTCTCGTAGGCATCCGGCAGCCGGTCCACGGCCCGCGCCGCCACCCGGTACAGCATCAACTGGGCCGCCTCGATGCGCGCCGCCATCTCGGCGAACTTCCACTGGATGCCCTGGAACTCGCTCAACGTGCGGCCGAACTGGACCCGCGTCGCGGCGTGGTCGCGGGCGATCCCGAAGGCGTGTCGCCCGAACGCCAGCGCCCGGGCCGAATTTCCCAGCCGCTCGACGTTGAAGGCGGCGATCTGCTTCTTGAACCCGCCCTCGCGCAGCAGGACGTTGTCCGCCGGCACCAGGACGTTCTCGAAGTACAGCTGGCACCAGTCGTCGCCGCCGACATATCGAACGGGCCGGCCCAGGGTGAAGCCCGGCGTGCCGCGCTCGACCAGCACCGAGCCGATGCCGTCGACCCCTTTGCCGTAGCGCACATACACCAGGAACAGCTCGGCGTCCGGGCTGTGCGAGGCGAAAACCTTGGTGCCGTTGATCCGGAAACCGTCGCCGTCCGGGGTCGCGGTGGTCTGCAGTTCGGTCGCCGCCGAGCCGGCCTCGGGCTCGCTCATACCGAGCGAGATCGCGATCTCGCCGGCCAGCAGCCGGCCGAGGTAGCGCGCCTTCTGGTCAGGCGTGGCAAACTCCGCGAAGGTCCGGATCGGCCCGAAATTGCCGGCCTGCACGACATCGGCCGAGCGCGGGCAGACAGCCGCCACCGCCTCGATCGCTAGGATCGCGTCCATCAGGGTGCCGCCGGCGCCGCCGTCGGCCTCGGGAAACGTCATCCCCAGCAGCCCCTGCCCGGCCATCAGCCGGGCGACGTCGAACGGGAACGAGCGCTCGTGCGCCCGCACCAGCCGGCCGGCCGCGAGGTGGCGCTCGGCGAAGCCCCGGACGGAATCGCGAAACTGGATCTGCTCGGGGGTGAGCAGGTCTTCGAACAGGGGGGGCATGCGTCGGACTCCGGTCGGCCGCCAGGGGCGGCGCAAAGGGAATTAGCAGAGGGAACTATTCGGCCGCGCGCGGCAGGGCGGCCCCGGCCATCAGGTCGCGGACCCGGCGCCGGCCGCCGAGCGCCTGCAAACCGGCGAGCAGATCGGCGCCGCGCGCCGGCCCCAGCACCGGCCCGGCCAGCTCGTGGAACTTGTCGGCCAGATCGGCGTCGGTCAGCGGGTTGTCGGGGTCGCCCTTGCGGGTCGGGGCGAACCGCTCGAGCCGGCGGCCGTCGCGGGTCAGGATCGCCACCCGCGCCGACCGTGCCTTCGGGAACGCCGCCTCGCAGCCGGGATCGACGGTGTGCACCACCCGGGCCGCCAGCGCCCTCAGGTCCGGGTCGGCCATCGCCTTGTCCTCGAACGCCGCCCGCCGGACCGAGCCGAGCACCAGCGCCGCCGCCACGCAGTAGGGCAGGCTGAACTTCGCCTCGAACACCGTGGTCGGGGTGGCGTTGCCGCAGATCTCCAGCGACTTGGCGTAGGATCCGACCTCGATCCGCTCGACGTCGACGGCCGACAGCCGGTGCTCGTCGGCCAGCGCCCGCACGGCGTCGACGGCGGCGTGCACGTGGCCGCAGGCGGCGTGGTTCTTGAAGGTCACGCGGGTGATCGTCCAGTCGCTCCCGAGGTCGGCCGTCACCGCCTGCCAGTCGATGGTCGCCCCGCTCATCGCCGCCGCGAAGCCGCGCGGCCCCTCGAGCGCATCGAGCGCGCCGGTGACGCCTTCGGCGGCCAGGCGGGCCGACAGCAGCCCGGCCTCGGCCGCACGCCCTGAGTGCAGCGGCTTGCTCATGGCGTCGGCCCGGAACGCCTGCTGCAGCCCGGCCGCCATGGTCGCCGAGCTGGCGAGCGCGTGGGCGGTCGCGGCGCCGTCGAGACCGAGGATGGTCGCGGCGGCGCCGGCGGCGCCGAAGCAGCCGACGGTGGCGGTGGTGTGCCAGAAATCGTAGTGCCTGGGATTGACCGCGACGGCGATGCGGTTGGAGACCTCGTAGCCGGCCACCACCCCCTGGAGGAGCAGTTCACCGTCGGCGTCGACCAGTTCCGCCGCCGCCAGGGCCGCCGCGATGGTCGGGGCGCCGGGGTGATAGAGCCCGTCGCGGTAGATGTCGTCGAACTCGACGGTGTGGGCGGCGGTGCCGTTGATCAGCGCCGCCGCCTGGCCGCCCGCCGGCGTGCCGGAGGGAAGCAGCGACGCCCGCCCGCGCCCGACCTGGTCCTGCAGCGCCCGGGCCGCCAGGGTCGCCGGCGGCATGACGCCGCCCGGCAGGGTCGAGGCGAACCAGTCGATCACCGCGCGGCGGGCGTGCCGACGCACGTCGTCGTCGAGCCCGGCGGCGCGACGCTCCGCCGAGAACCGCCCGAAGCGTTCGAGTACCGTTGCCATCATCGCCTCCTCAGCAGCCGAGCCGGTCCGCCAGTTCGTCCATTCCACCGACCACCTGGTCCCAGGAATCCTCGGCCTTGAAATCCCGTGACTGCTTGTCCCCGTACTCGGTCGGGCGGGCGACGAAGGCGGTGCGGAAGCCGACGGCGCGGGACGCCGCCAGATCGCCGTTGTGGGCGGCCACCATCATCACTTCGGCCGGTGCCAGCCCGAGCCAGTCGGCGCCGGTGAGGTACACCGACGGCACCGGCTTGAAGTTCTGCGCCGGCTCCGAGCCGAGGATGGTGTCCCAGGGCAGGCCGGCGTGCTTGGCCATGTTCACCATCAGCGCGACGTTGCCGTTCGACATGGTGGCGAGGATGTATTTGCGCTTCAGCCGGGTCAGGCCGGGGACGCAGTCGGGCCACGGGTCGAGGCGGTGCCAGGCGCGGTTGAGGTGCTCAAGCTCGCCCGCCGGCAGCGGCTCCAGTCCGAACTCGGCCAGCAGGGTCTTCAGGCTCTCGCGGTGCAGATCGTCGAGCCGGGCGTAAGGCTTCTCGCCGCGCCGGATCGGGTCCATCGACGGCTGGTACAATTCCCGCCAGCGGTCGGCGAGGGCGTAGGGGTCGGCGTTCCAGCCCTTGGCGTCGACGACCGCCCGCATCTCACGCGCCACGCTGGTGCGCCAGTCGACGACGGTGCCGAACACGTCGAATACCAGGGCCTTCACGGCGAGTCTCGGATCGCTTTCGGTCACGTTTGTCCTCCCGGCCCGCGCGGCGGGCGCATTCTTGACCACCCGTACTGGTCATGGGAATGTATACAAGCGCCTGAGGGTGCGGCAACCGGTGGCATCGACAACGCCGGAAGACGAAGCTGCAGGGAAAAGGGGAGGCCAGCCGCCGAGCGGCTTCGCCATTCCGTACATAGCTCCGCCTCGTTCGACCCGCCCTTGGGTGACGACGCGAGCATCAGGGACCGATCGGATCGGGGAATGCGTCCCCGAGCCTGTATCGATTGGAAGGAGACGTCCAAATGCGTTCAGGATTTCTGAAATTCGCGGCTTCTGCTGCGGCAGGCGCGGTGCTGGCCCTCGGGCTCGGCAACGCCATCGCCGCGGAGACGCCGAAGAGGGGTGGCACCCTCAAATTCGTCATTCCCGCCGAGCCGCCGAGCTACGACGGGCATCGCGAGACCACCTTCGCGCTGGTCCACCCGATCGCGCCGTTCTACAGCCTGCTGATCCGGCCGAACCCTGACAATCCGTCGGATTCGTCGGACTTCACGTGCGATCTCTGCACGGAGATGCCGAAATCGACCGACGGCGGCAAGAAGTACACCTTCAAGCTGAAGTCCGGCGTCACCTTCCACGATGGCAGCCCGCTGACCGCCGCCGACGTCAAGGCGACCTACGACAAGATCATCTTCCCGCCGGCGGATGTCAGCTCGGCCCGGAAGGCGTATTTCGTGATGGTCGACAACGTCGAGGCGCCGGACGACCTCACCGTCGTGTTCAACCTCAAATACCCATCCGGAGCCTTCATCCCGGCCCTCGCGACGCCGTTCAACTTCATCTACCAGAAGGCCAAGCTCGACCAGGATATGAAGTGGTACGAGAAGAACATTCTGGGCTCCGGCCCGTTCGTGTTCGTCGAGCACCAGGCCGGCGCGCTGTTCAAGGGCAAGCGCAACGACAACTTCTACGTCAAGGGGCAGCCGTATCTTGACGGTTTCGAAGGCATCATCGCCGAGAAGCAGTCGCTGCGGGTTCAGGCCATTCGTGGTGACCGCGCGGCGATCGAGTTCCGCGGCTTCCCGCCGAAGAGCCGGGATGACCTGAAGGCGGCGCTCGGTGACGACCTCACCGTGCAGGAGAGCGACTGGAACTGCGTGCTGATCATCACGCCGAACCACGACGTGGCCCCGTTCAACGACGTCCGGGCTCGTCGCGCGCTTACCCTCGCGGTGGACCGTTGGGGCGGCTCCAAGTATCTCTCCGAGATTGCCATCGTGAAGACCGTCGGCGGCGTTGCCTTCCCGGGTCACCCGCTGGCCGCCACCAAGGCGGAGCTCGAGCAGATCGCCGGCTACTGGCCGGACATTGCCAAGAGCCGGGCCGAGGCCAAGAAGCTGCTTCAGGAGGCCGGTGTCGACCTCTCGAAGACCTACGTGCTGAACAACCGTGGTGTCGACCAGCCCTACACGATCGTCGGCACCTGGCTGATCGACCAGTGGAAGCAGGTCGGCCTGAACTTCGAGCAGCGCGTCCAGCCAACCGGCCCGTTCTACGACACCCTGCGCTCCAAGCGTGATTTCTCGGTGTCCCTGGACTTCAACTGCCAGTCGGTCGTCAACCCGCTGCTCGACATATCCAAGTTCCTGTCGAACGACGTCAGCGACAGCCAGTACGGCGGCTACATCGACCGTGATGTCGACGACCTGTTCAACAAGATGAACCAGGAAGGCGACCAGGCGAAGCAGCGCGAGTACATGCGCCAGTTCGAGAAGCTGACGCTGGATGAGCATGCCAACAACTTCATCACTTTGTGGTGGTACCGGATCATTCCGCACCGAGCCTACCTGAAGGGCTGGAACATCAGCCCGAGCCACTATGTCAACAACGACCTCGCCAACGTCTGGCTCGATCAGTGAGCCGGATCGTCTGACCACGTCCCGCCCGCGGCGAGAAATCGCCGCGGGCGGGATTTTCTCGGACCCGACCTGCGAGGCATGGCCTGATGTACACGTACTTGGTCAAACGGCTGCTTATGGTTATTCCGACCTTGTTCGGGGCGGCCGTTCTTGTGTTCTTCCTGATGCGACTAATACCGGGCGACATCTGCGAGCTGAAGCTCGCAGGGTCCGGCGCCTTCTTCGACCAACGTTCGCTGGACATCTGCCGGGCCGAGCTTGGCCTCGACGATTCCGCGCTTCTCCAGTTTGGCCAGTGGGTGGGCGGCTGGTTCGTCGGCGACCTTGGCACCTCGATGTGGACCGGCAAGCCGATCGGCGAGGAAATCGCCCTGCGCTTTCAGGTCTCGCTTCAGATAGCCGTGATGGCGACCCTGTTCTCGATCGTCCTGTCGATCCCGATGGGCGTGCTGTCGGCGGTCTACCGCAACACCTGGATCGATTACGTGGTGCGCTCGCTGTCGATCGCCGGCATCGCGATGCCGTCGTTCTGGCTGGGCATCCTAATCATCCTCGGTATCCTGCTGACGACCCAGGCCTGGACCGGGTCTCCCTGGATGCCGCCGATCCACTACGTGCCAATCTGGGTAAACCCTGCCGAGAACCTGGCCATGTTGATCTGGCCGGCGCTGGCGACCGGCTACCGGTATTCCGCGGTCGCAACCCGCATGACGCGTTCGGCCATGCTCGACGTGCTGCGCGAGGACTACGTCCGGACGGCGCGGTCCAAAGGCGTGATGGAACGGGTCATCGTGAACCGGCACGCGCTGAAGAACGCCATGCTGCCGGTGATCACCGTCATCGGAATCGAGTTCGCGTTCCTGATGGGCGGCCTGGTCGTCACCGAGCAGGTGTTCAACCTGAACGGCATCGGCAAGCTGTTCGTCGGCGCCGTCGGCCAGAGCGACTACACCATGGTCCAGGCGCTGGTCATGCTGGTCGCCTTCATCTTCGTCATGACCAACTTGCTGGTCGATCTCCTGTATGCGTGGCTCGACCCGCGCATCCGGTACAGCTGAGCGGAGGCCGCGACATGTCAACGACCCCGATGGCAGCTGAACCGACCGAGGCGCGCATCGAGCGCCGCTCGGTCTGGCACTTCATGCGCCGCATGCTCCGGACCCAGCCGCTCGGCGTCGCCGGCGGCCTGATCGTGCTGCTGATGGTGCTGATGGCGATCTTCGCCGACGTCGTCGCGCCGTACGACCCGACGGCGAACTCGTTCCAGCACATGTCGGAACCGCCGAGCTGGCAGTTCCTTCTCGGCACCGATCAGTTCGGCCGCGACATCTTCTCCCGCATCGTCTACGGCGCTCGCACCGCGCTGCTGGTGGGCTTCGTCGCCAGCTTCGTCGGCTGCTTCATCGGGCTGGTGCTGGGCGTCGGCAGCGCCTACTTCGGGGGCTATGTCGACCTGATCTTCCAGCGTTTCCTGGACATCTTCATGTCGTTCCCGATCATCATCCTGGCTCTGGCCATGGTGGCGATCTTCGGCACCGGGCTCGACAAGGTCATCCTGGCCATCACCATCCCGATCATCCCGCGCTGCGCCCGGGTGGTCCGCTCGAGCGCCCTGGCAATCCGCGAGATGCCGTACGTCGACGCCGCCCGTTCGATCGGCTACAGCCACTCGCGGATCATCCTGCGGCACATGATCCCGAACGTGACCGCGCCTTTCCTGATCATGCTGACCGCGTTCATGGGTCAGGCCATCCTGCTGGAAGCCTCGCTGTCGTATCTCGGCCTCGGCGTGCAGGAGCCGATCGCGGCCTGGGGCCTGATGCTGCAGGGCGGCGCGTCCGAGTACGCCGAAAGCGCACCCTGGATCGCGGTGTTCCCGGGCCTCGCCATCACGCTGGCGGTGTTCGGCTTCAATTTGTTCGGCGACGCCGTGCGGGATACCCTGGATCCGCGGCTGCGCTCGCAGTAGAGGGCAGCCCCCGAAACGCTCTCCCGCGGCCGGCGAGGCCGCACAGAGCACCAAAAGCAACGGCGCCGGAGGAGACCCTCCGGCGCCGTTGTCGTTTCCAGTCGTCGAATTCGGTCGGGCCGCCGCGGCGGCCGACGCTCAGGCCGCGGCGGCGGTGGCCTCGGCGACCAGAACGAAGTGACCCGGCGAGACCTCCAGGTATTCGCGGGCCGGCGGCTCGTAGCCCATCGGCTTCAGCGGGCTCGGGATCTCGTCGGTCATCAGCCGGAGCTCGGTCTTGCGCTTCAGGGGGTCGGCGACCGGCACCGCCGCCATCAGCTTCCGGGTGTAGGGATGCTGCGGGCTCTCGAACACCGCCTGGCGGGGGCCGATCTCGACGATCTCGCCGAGATACATGACTGCCACCCGGTGGCTGATCCGCTCGACCACCGCCATGTCGTGGCTGATGAACAGGTAGGAGAGGCCGAACTCCTCCTGCAGGTCCATCATCAGGTTGACCACCTGCGCCTGGATCGACACGTCGAGCGCGGAGACCGCCTCGTCGGCGATGATCAGCTTCGGGTTCAGTCCAAGCGCCCGGGCAATGCAGAGGCGCTGGCGCTGGCCGCCCGAGAACTCGTGCGGGTAGCGGCTGGCGTGCTCCTCGTCGAGGCCGACCCGCCGCAGCAGTTCGATCACCCGATCCTCCGCATCCCGGCCGCGCGCAATGCCGTGAACGATCATCGGCTCGGCGATCGCCGAGCCGGCGGTCATGCGCGGGTTCAGGGACGCGAACGGGTCCTGGAAGATCATCTGCATGTCACGGCGCAGCGGCCGCATCTCGCCGGAGGAGAGGCCCACGACCTCCTTGCCTTCGAACTTGATCGAACCGCGGGTCGGCTCGACCAGCCTGATGATGCTGCGCCCGGTGGTCGACTTGCCGCAGCCGGATTCCCCGACCATCGCCAGCGTCTCGCCCGGCAGCAGGTCGAACGACACCCCCTCGACCGCGTGGATGCGGCCGGTGGCCCGGCCGAACAGCCCGGCGCGGATATCGAAGCGGGTGGTCAGGCCGCGCACGCTGAGCAGCGGCGACGCGTCGCGTCGGACCGTGTCGCGGATCTCAAGGGCCTCCTCCGGGACATCCTCGATCTCGATGACCTCGTCGCCCTCGTTGCGGCTGATGTCGACGTTGGCGAACTTCATCGGCAGCTTGTGGGTCTTCATCGAGCCCAGGCGTGGCACCGCCGCCAGCAGCGCCTTGGTGTAGGGATGCTGCGGCTGGTGGAAGATCTGTTCGGCCGGGCCTTCCTCGACCTTCTTGCCGCGCAGCATGACCACCACCCGGTCGGCGACCTCCGCGACCACGCCCATGTCGTGGGTGATGAACATCACCGACATGCCGATCTCGTTCTGCAGCATCTTGATGAGGTCGAGGATCTGCGCCTGGATCGTCACGTCGAGCGCCGTGGTCGGTTCGTCGGCGATCAGCAGGCTCGGCCGGCACGACAGCGCCATGGCGATCATCACGCGCTGCCGCATGCCGCCCGACAGCTGGTGCGGGTATTGCGAGAGCTGCTTCTCGGGCTCGGGGATGCGCACCAGCTTCAGCATCTCGAGGGCCTGGCCCAGGGCCTGCTCCTCGGTCTTGCCCTGGTGCAGCATGATGGCCTCGGCGATCTGGAAGCCGACGGTGAACACCGGGTTCAGCGACGTCATCGGTTCCTG
>CAYNFA010000126.1:0-8817 GCA_964396345.1 uncultured Thalassobaculum sp. | reverse complement strand
ACCGAATCCGCGGGAATCCTCAACGGGATTCCAGCGTTAGATTTTATCCACTAGCGGCGACACCAGCCCTACCCAGCCGTCGGCACCGGCACCTCGTCTGTCTCGATCTCCGAGTATACGACGAGCCCGGCGATCCGGCGGCCGCCCAGCCGCTCCACTCCGCGCAGCAGCGCAGTTCCGATCTCCGACAGGAGATAGGGCAGGCAGCCGGTCTCGATGTGTATCCTTCGGGCCATCGGGCGCGCCTGGGCCAGCAGCGCCGTGAAGGTGGTTGCCGTGGTGGACGCCACGGCTTCCTCGACCGTAATGAGCCTATCCTGCGCGGCCCAGAGGCGTTCGAGCGCGGCGCGGTATCCCGTACGGCGCTGCTCGGCTTCGATCATCATCCTTTGCGCGGAGTCGGGCACGAACATCAATGATCCACTAGCCCAGTCGGGAAGTTGGATGCCGTGAAGGTCTCGATCCGCCGACAGAAGCTCGTCTAGGGCGGCGTTCCAGTCACGGCAGGCCGAATGGAGATGGTCGTCCGACGCCGAAGGCACCTCGTCGGCGGGCCGCAACCGCGTGAGACCGTGAATGAACGAGGCCGCGAGCCGTCGTTCGTGGGGAAACACCCCGATGTAAAACCGGGTGGCAAAAGCCTGCGCCTGGACCATGAGCCCCTGGACGTCCGTTGCTGTTGCGGCAGCGATTTCCCGTTCGGTGGCGAGCGTTCGTTCCCACGCCGCTTTGGCCTGCCTCTCCGCGAAGTCAATTCCGATGGAGCGATGCCACTCCGTCAATTCGGCGTCCGCCATGGGCTCACGTCGGTCATACCGATCCAGGAGCTGCTGTGAAATGGACGAGTCGAGGATGTCCCTCCTCTCGATCCAACGTTCATCCTCTTCAATGCTGAACGCCAGCCGTTCTCCAAGCGCGGGGAGAGTGTCGGCGATCCCGAACAGCGGCTGGAGCGACCGAAGGCCGACCCCGAAGGCGATGCCCCCGGCGAGCGCCGAGAGCGCGGCGCGGCGGGTGATCCTGTCGCGTCGCCCGCTCAGGATACCGTCGCCGTAACCACCCGGGAGCCACGCGCCGTCTCCCGTCCGGGCCCCCGGACGGTGCGTTTCGTCGGTCTGGTTCATGGGAATTCGCCCTCCTGCGCTGGAGACGAATATTACCAGATCGGTGGCTTCCCGCCTAATTTGAGAGTCCGTAAAACATTGAATTAAAAAGACTAACTGGCGATTTTTCGGGATAAATCTTTTCGCAGGCCGGGCGTGTGCCACCCGGGTGGGCGTCGCCTCGCCGAGGCTCGACTTCCCCCTGTGAAATCGGGAAAATACGCTCGCACACGGCGGATATCAGGTGGACCTTCCGATGCCCGATCGGTTGTTGGCCTTCTACCAGGGCGATGGCTTCGACAGCGCCGGTCGTCTGATCCCGGAGGTTTGGAGCTTCGACCGCGACGACCTGGAATGGCACCACGACTTCATCCAGTGGCTGTTCCCGCTGCCGCAAGCCAGCCGGTACAACCCCGACGCCCCGGTGCTGACGCCCGAGACGGCGGCGGCGTTCCGCGCCAGCGACGACCTCCGGGCGCGGGTGTTGTGGTCGCTCGACATGATGCTGGCCTTCTACGGCTTCGAGCGGGTGGACGGGACGATCGTGCCGGCGGCCGACTTCGAGGCGCGGGCCGACGACTGGGCATGGCCCGAGGATCACAACCATCTGCGGCTGTCGCGCATGATCCAGAGCCTCGACCATCTGGGGCTGCCGGCCGAGGCGAGGGCGCTGCGCGCGGCGCTGCTGGAGGCGGCGCGGGCGCTCGGTCCGCAGCGTGTCAGCCGCGGGACCGTCGGGCACTGGCGGGGTCTGCTGCGGGCGGCGCCCGAGGCGCCTTAGGCGAGGGCTGCGGGAGTCGGCATCCAACCGCCCGCCTCGGTGTCGGTCGTGACCGCTGCGTCAGTCGGGACCGCCGCGTCAGTCGTGACGGCCGCGCGCGGCGAAATAAGCCGCGACCGCCTCGACCTGACCGGGCGTCAGCCGGCGGGCGACCAACTGCATCAGATGGGCGTAGGGCCCGCCACCGCGCGCGTCGTCGCGCCATAGGCGCAGCTGGTTGGCGAGATAATCGGGGTGCTGGCCGTCGAGCCGGGGGAAGGCCGGGTTGCGCGCGCGGCCGGCGGCGTCGTGGCAGGACAGGCAGGCCGGTACGCCCTGCGTCGGCAGGCCGGCGCGGGCGATCGCCGCACCGGCGTCGAGCAGGGAGGTGTCGGCGACCGGCGTCGGCGGCGCGGCTGGCGGCTGGGCGGCGTAGTGGGCAGCCAGCGCGGCCCACTCCGCCGGATCGGCGCGCGCCGCCGCCGGCTGCATCATGCCGCTGTGGCGGCGGCCTTCGGCGTAGGCAGCCAGCGAGTCCCGCAGGTAGATCTCGCTCTGGCCCGCCAGCGACGGAAACGCGTCGTCGCCGTACCCGCTTCCGTCCCGCCCCGCCCCGTCGCGCCCGTGGCAGCGGGCGCAGTCTGCCAGCGTCGAGCCGCCGGCCGGCCGTGACAGCCGGTCGAGCGCCGCGGCCGCTCCGCCCGCCCCGCCTGCCGGCCTTTCCTCGCCGTGGGCGAGCCGCCGGTAGTCATCGGGCGCCAGGTCGGGCAGCGCCCGCAGGAACGCCACCACGTCCCAAACCTCGTCATCGCGGGCCCCGGCCACCCAGGAGGGCATCGCCGTGAACTTGACGCCGTGCTTGACCACCCAGAACAGTTCGCGATCCCGCCACTTGTCCGGGTCGTCGAGGGTCGGCGGCGGCGGGGTCTGCCGGAGCACCACCGGGTTGCGCTCCTCGCCCGGGGCGCCGTGGCACGGCGCGCAACCGGTGGCGTAGTGCCCGGCGCCGCGCCGGATCATCGCCGGGTCGCCGAGATCGGGGACAGTGACGCCGAGCGAGTGGGTGCGGACCGAGTTCCGCATCACCCAGTGCAGGAACCAGTCGGTCGCCTTCCAGTGGCCGGAGCTGGCGCTGACGTCTATGACCCCGGCCCAGGCCACGGCCAGGCCGAGCATCCCGGCGGCGATGACCACCATGACGAAACGCTTCCAGCCCATGCGCACCACCATGGCCGTCACTCCTCGACGTGGCCGCCGGCCGCTACCGCCGCCGGCCGCTCGGACAGGAGGCGCGCCGCCAGGACCAGGCCGCCCAGCAGATAGGCGGCGCCGCCGGCCAGCAGCATCACCACACCGCCCAACGCCTGATCGGTCAGCGCCTCGGGGCCGCCGGCGTGGTAGATCGGGCGGTGCGCCATCGCCAACAGGCCCCCGAGGAGGGTCATGTGCACCGAGGTCAGCAGCAGGCCGAGGATTCCGGCCGAGGCCTGCCGCAGCGATGCCCGGGCGCCGTGTCCGACACAGGCGATCCACACCAGCAGGCCGATCGACAGAAAGCTGCCCTGCTCGACCCACCGGGCCATCGCCGAGTGCGCCGCGAGATGGTGGAGCGCCGGCGCGTGCCACGCCCACACCACCAGCAGTTCGGCCAGCGACGCCGGCACCGCCCAGCGCGTCAGGTCCCAGCGGCGGGCCGGATCGAAGGGGGATCCTGCGATCGCCAGGGCCAGCAGCGGGGCTGCCAGCGCGACCACCGCCATGTGCCGGATCATGTGCGCGGTGAAAGGCCCGGCGGCGTGGACGGCCGGCAGCCCGGACCACGCCACCCCCAGGGTCGCGGCACCCGCGAACAGGAGGACCGCCCGCCTCACCGGCAATCCCAGATCAGCAGGGCGGGCAATGCCGAGAAGACCACGGCAACCAGGCTGAGGGCGCTGAGCAGCACCGTGGCGAAGCCGAGTTGGCGGTCGCGGTCGGCCGAGGTGTCGTCGTCGTGCGGCCGTTCGGCGACCGCGAACTCGGCGTGTCGCAGCGCCTGCCAGCCGGCGGCGGCGATCACCGCCAGTGCCAGCACCGTTGCGACCCCGATCGTCAGCCGCGCCGGGCCCAGTGCGCTGAACGGCCCGTCCGCTTTGGCGCAGTAGACGGCGGCGACAACGTAGCTGACCATGAAATGCAGCGCCCAGACCGTCGGCGGCGTCAGCAGGGTCCACAGTGTCGGGTTGGCGCGCTGGAACCACCGCATGGCGCCCTCACGCCACCAGCGGGAACAGCGCGACGACCGCCACCGTCACCGCGACCGTGATCGCGGCGAAATGCCAGTACAGCGCGGTGTTCCGGATGTCGATGTCGTGGCGCGCGGTCAGCGCGCCGGCGGCGCTGCGGGCGATGCAGTAAAGCTGCATGACGACGCCGATGAGCAGGTGCAGCGCGGCCCACCCGCTCAGCACCCAGACCGTGGCCGGATAGGCGTGGACGGTCGGGTCGAGGCCGGTCGTCCACGGCCCCCAGACCAGCGCCGCGGTGGCGGCGACTGCCAGCGTCGTCGCCACCGCGAGCCAGAGGCGCAGGCCGACGGTCGAGCCGGCGCCGTTGCGGCTCCGGGCGAGCAGCGTCGCCACCCAGGCGGCAAGCGCCAGCCCGGCCGCCAGCAGCGGCCAGAACTGGCCGGGTCCAGCCGGCGGTGACGGTGGGAAATCCGGGTGGATGGTCCAGTAGAAGAAGTAGGCGAACACCAGGCTCGCGAACGCCGACAGGTCGGCGATCAAGGTGATGAACATCGCCCACCACCCGACCGAAGCCGGCCCGGAAGCGTAGAGCGGCAGGCGCAGGCCGGCGCCGACGTCCTTGGACTCGACCTCGGGCGCCCTGGTCACGGACCACAGCCACTGCAGGATCACCAGCAGGGCGGCCACGGCGGACACCGCGGCCGGGACGAACAGGTGGAAGGTCGACAGGATGAACGCGCCGCCGGTCAGCGCCGCCGCCAGCATGGGCACGAAGCTGTCGCCCGGAATCCGCAGGCATTGCTCGGGCTTGGCGTCCAGGGGCGAGGTCACCAGGGTCTCGCGCAGGCCCTCCGGGGCGTCCGGCAGGTACCAGCGTCCGTCCTCGACCTGCCGCACCAGGAGCGGCTGCTCCCACAGCGGGTAGCGGCTGGAGACGTGGGGGATCGACCGAACGCCCCAGGATCGCGCCGGCGTCTCGCCCAGCCACTCCAGCGTCCCGGCGTTCCAGGGGTTGCGGCCGCTCGGTGCGCGCCGCGGCCGCAGCACGTCCCACGCCACAACCAGCACCCCGGCCGCGAACACGAAGGCGCCGATCGTCGAGATCAGGTTCAGCCAGTCCCAGCCGATGCCCGCGGGGTAGGTGAACACGCGCCGCGGCATGCCGCGCATTCCGGTCAGGTGCATCGGCAGGAAGGCGACGTTGAAGCCGGTGAACATCAGCCAGAACGCCCACTTGGCCAGTCGCTCGGACAACTGCCGCCCGACCGCGATCGGGAAGTAGTAGTAGAGGCCGGCCAGCACCGGGAAGAACATGCCGCCGATCAGCGTGTAGTGCAGATGCGCCACCACGAAATGGCTGTCGTGGACCTGCCAGTCGAACGGCGCCAGCGCCACCATCACGCCGGTCAAGCCGCCGAGCACGAAGATCGCCAGCGCCCCGGTGGCGAACAGCATCGGCACCGAGAATATCACCCGCCCGGCCAGCATGGTCGCGATGAACACGAAGATCTGCACGCCGGTCGGGATCGCCACCGCCTCCGACGCCGCCGAGAAGAAGCCGAGCGAGATCGCCGGCAGGCCGATGGTGTACATGTGATGGGCCCACAGCCCGAAGCTCAGGAATCCGGTGCCGACCGCGGCCAGCACGATCCACGAGTACCCGACGATCGGGCGCTGGGCGAAGGTCGGGACGATCATCGCCAGCAGCGCGATCGACGGCAGGAAGATGATGTAGACCTCGGGGTGCCCGAAGATCCAGAACAGGTGCTGCCACAGGATCGGGTCGCCGCCGCGCGCCGGGTCGAAGAACGGCCAGTCGAACATCCGCTCCAACTCGAACAGGATGTCGCCGGCGATCAGCGGCGGGAAGGCGAACAGGATCATCCCGCCGATGATCAGCACGTACCAGGCGTACAGCGGCATCAGGTTGATGCGCATGCCCGGCGGCCGGCACTTCAGCACGCCCACGATCAGCTCGACCGCCGCCGCGATCGCGGCGATTTCGATGAAACCGAGGCCGAGCAGCCAGATGTCGGCACCGATGCCGGCCTGCTCGGTGTCGGTGCTCAGCGGCGGGTACATGAACCAGCCGCCGTCCGGCGCCGCGCCGAAGAAGATGGAGCCGCACACGAAGACGCCGCCGATCGCGAAGCACCAGTAGCCGTAGGCCGACAGCCGCGGGAACGGCAGGTCGCGGGCGCCCAGCATCTGCGGCAGCAGCAGGATCGCCACCGCCTCGAACATCGGCACGGCGAACAGAAACATCATCACCGTGCCGTGCAGGGTGAAGACCTGGTTGTACAGTCCGGCCGAGAGCAGGTCGTTCTCGGGCACCGCCAACTGGGCACGGATGAGCAGGGCCAGCACGCCGCCGAACAGCATGAACAGGAAGGCGGTCGCGGTGTACCAGAGGCCGATCTCGGTGTTGTTGACCGCCGCCCAATAGCGGAATCCCTTGCCCGCCGACCACACCGCAAGCAGGCGTTCCTCCTGCGCGCGCCGGGAGGCGTCGTCGGCAAGCGGCGCCGGGACCGGCGCGTCGGTCATCGCAGATCTCCCAGCCACGACGCGATCGCCGCGACGTCCGGCGCTGGCAGCATCGCGAAGCCCGGCATCCGCACGCCCGGCTTGACCGCGTCGGGCTCGGCGATGAATCGCTCCCGGTTCTCCTGCGTGTTCTCCAGGATGCCGGCGGCGATGGTGTGCCGGCTGCCGATGCGCGTCAGGTCCGGCCCCACCACCCCGTTCGCTTCGGTGCCGCGCACCGTGTGACAGGCGCCGCAGCCGTGCGCCAGAAACAGCCGCCGCCCGGCTTCCGGCGCGTCGGCGGTCGCCGGCCCAGCCTCGCGCCGCAGCCACTCGTCGAAGCGGGCCGGCTCCATCACCTCCATGGCGAACGCCATCAAGGCATGCGAGGGGCCGCAGAACTCGGCGCAGACCCCGCGGTAGAGTCCGGGCCGCGTCGGCTCCAGCACCAGCCGGGTGGTCCGTCCCGGAACCATGTCCATCTTGCCGGCGATGGCGGGTACCCACAGCGAGTGGATGACCTCCGGGCTGTCAAGCAGCAGCTCGACTCGGGCTCCGGCCGGAAGCCGCAACTCGTTGGCCGCCGTCACCTCCGCGCCGTCCGGCGTCGTGTAGCGCACTCGCCACCAGAACTGCTCGCCCGTGACCGTCACGCGGAGGCCGTCGCTCTCGGCCCGCAATGATGGCATAAGTTGAAGCCCGTAGGTCAGAAGCGCGCCGAGAATGACGGTTGGCACCAGCGCGCCGCCGCACACAATCAGCGCCGAGGCGTGCCGCTCGGGATGTGCGCCCGGTCGGACCACCGCGGCGTATACCGCCAGGCCGATGACCGCCGCCCAGATCAGCACCGCCCCGACCAGCATCACCTTGAACAACTCGGCAACGCGCTCGGCCTCGGTTCCCGCGGGGTTCAGCATGGACTGGGGACCGTCGCAGCCGCCGGCGAGGAGGCCGGCTCCGGCGATCGCGGCGGCACGAAGGACGACCCCGTTCGGGCGAGGGCGTCGTGCGCGTGTGGTCTGTGATGTCACGATCCCCGGCCGCCTCTGTCGTGTCTGCACTAAGACCTGAACGCGAACCGGGGTGCGGCGTTCCACAGAAGCTGCCGCCCGGCACCTCCCGGCGGAGCGGCGGCGAGTATCCCGTAGCGGGAACATTGGCGACCGGAGCCGCGTTGGATGCCCGCACGCGTGCGCGATTTGCCGATTTGCGCCGAGTCACTGCTCGCGATCTGCAGCGAGTCACTGCTCGGCGTCTGAGACACGCCGAATGAGGGGCAGGCGGTCTGAACTTTGAGCTGCACTGGGCCGACTACGCGATCGTCCTGATTCACTGCCTCCGCCTGAGCCGCCGCTCCCTCGGTGGTGGCACGCTGAAAGATCGGCTGAGGTCTTGCGTAGTTGAGGGTGCCGGCCGCCTCTTGCGCACCGGAAAGAAACCAATTCGACACTTCGGAAGTTGCAACGACAGGAGGTATCGCGATGAAGTCCTTCCTGCTCGCCCTCGCGTTCTGCGGAATGGTAGCTGCCATCACCGGCCTGGCGTTCCGGTATGTCGAACGTACCGCGACCGAGGCCTACTCCTCCGACAGCGCCCGCCCCGAGGGGTCTTCAGTCGGGACTCGCGGCGGCTGGAGGCCCGACGCCTGACGTCGCCTTGTCAACCTGGCCGGCGCGCCTCGGCGGCCGTGGGCTCGGGCGGGGAATTTTCCGTCTGCTCGCGGTACCAGCCGAGATGATGCTCGCGTGCCCAGGTCTCGTCGACCTCACCGCGGCCCATGGCGTCGAAGGCTCCCTCCATGCCGATGGTCCCGATGTAGATATGCCCGAGGATGGCCGCGACCATCAGGGCTGCCAGCCCGGCATGCACGACATGCGTGATTTGCATACCGCCGATCCCGGTCAAGGAGAACGGTGTCAGCAGCAGGAAGCCCGTAGCCGCCATTGCCGCTCCACCGAGCACGACGATCCAGAACACCGCCTTCTGGCCCGCGTTGAAGCGCCCGGTCTCGGCCTTGAACGAGTGGCTGCTGTGGAGCATGCCCCCCGCGTTCTTCACCCACACGACGTCGTCCTTCGTTGGAATGTTGCCACGGATCCACAGGACGAACATCAGAGAGATCCCGATCACGAACGGGACGCTCGACACGTTGTGAACATATTTCGCCCAGCCGGCGAGCGAGGCGAACGTCTGGGCGCCG
>CAYNFA010000125.1:0-8886 GCA_964396345.1 uncultured Thalassobaculum sp. | reverse complement strand
CCGCGGTCACCTGCGCGTCGGTCGCCGACCAGGGCGCCAGCGTGCCGAAATAGCCGCCGTCAACGCCCGAGTACATGAGGTTGTAGCCGATCGCCCAGAACATCAGCCCGGCGATCGAGTACAGCGCGATGTTCTTCGTGCACTGCATGGCAGCGTTCTTGGTCCGTACCAGGCCGGTCTCCAGCATGGCGAAGCCGGCAGCCATCCACATGACCAGGAAGCCGTGCATCAGGAAGGAGAGGCTGTTCAGGATGAACGCCGTCTCCTCCTGGACCGCCGCCGAAGCCGCGTGGACGAAGCCTATGGTGGCGACGCTCGTGGCGAGCGCCAGCAGGCTGAAACTCGTGAACTTCTTCATTTCGGATTCCCCCGCATGCCTCAGAGCGCGTCCGCGTCGGTCTCGCCGGTGCGGATGCGCACCGCCTGCGACACGTCGAGCACGAAGATCTTCCCGTCGCCGATTCGGCCGGTGTTCGCGGACTTCTGGATGGCCTCGACCACCGGAGCCACGAGGTCGTCGCCGACCACCACCTCGACCTTCACCTTCGGGAGGAAGTTCACCGAGTACTCCGCACCCCGGTAGATTTCCGTCTGGCCCTTCTGCCGGCCGAACCCCTTGACCTCGCTCACCGTCAGACCCTGGATGCCCAGGGCGGTGAGCGACTCGCGGACCTCGTCGAGCTTGAAGGGCTTGATAATGGCCATGACCAGTTTCATGCAGCCAACCCTCGCGCCTGAATGTTCCCAATGATCCGAGCGGCGCGCGGGCAACCCCGAATTGTGTCCCCCAGGACAGCCCGCGCGCCGCTCGGATGGCCCGCACGACACGGTCCAAGGCTTCCATCATCAAAAAGCGTGCCGGATTTCCAGGAACCGAAAAACTTCTCAAAATCAATGGCCTGAAGAAATCGGACCACGGATGGCACGGTCTTCATCGCTCCGAAATGGCGAAAGTTCGGGCAAACATGCATGATCGCCCAAATTTTGATCAATTCCCGTGGCGTTCGGTCGCCCTTGCCGCGGCGGCGCGCTCGGCTACCTTGAGGGGTCGGAGTGAATCGGGCGTGGAGCGTTGTCATGAAACGGGTGGACGCCGTGGTCGCGGGAGCCGGCCTTTCCGGCCTGTCGATTGCCCTGGCGCTCGCCGAGGGCGGCCTGGAGGTGGCGATCGTCGACCGAAGCGACCCGAGGACGACACCGGCCGACCAGGGCGACATCCGGACCACCGCCATCTCGCTGTCGTCGCGCCGACTCCTGGAAACCCTGGGCGCTTGGGAGGCGGTCGCCGACGGCGCCGAGCCAATCCTGGACATCCGGGTGACCGACGGCGAGTCACCGATCCACATGGACTACGACCACCGCGCGGTCGGCGACGAGCCGATGGGTCACATCGTCGTGAACGAGACCCTCAAGGCCGCCCTGCTCGACAGGCTCGCCGGCCACTCCGGTGCCACGGTCGCCAAGCCCGGGGTGGTGACGGCGCTGGCCGTCGATACCGCGACCGCGACCCTGACCTTGCACGACGGCCGGCAGCTCGCCGGGTCGCTGGTGATCGCCGCCGACGGTCGTGAGTCCTCGGTGCGCGCGCTGGCCGGCCTGCGGGTGACCCGGGTCCCGTACCGGCAGTCGAGCATCGTCGACACCATCGGCCACGATTTGCCCCACCACGGCCTCGCGCACGAACGGTTCCTGCCCGGTGGGCCGCTTGCCCTGCTGCCGATGACCGGCAACCGCTCGGCCCTGGTGTGGACCGAGAGCACCCCGGTGGCCGAGCGGATCGCCGATCTCGGCGACGCCGACTTCGCGGCCGCCCTGCTGGAGCGTTTCGGCGACTCGCTCGGCCGCTTGAGTCCGCTGGGGCCGCGCCGGGTCTACCCGCTCGAGATGATCGCCGCCGAGCGCTTCATCGCCGACCGGGTCGCGCTGGTCGGCGACGCCGCCCACGCGATGCACCCGGTGGCGGGCCAAGGCTTCAACCTCGGCCTGCGCGATGTGGCCGTGCTCGCCGAAGTGCTCGCCGATGGCGTTCGGCTCGGCCTCGATCCCGGATCGGCGACCCTGCTGCGCGACTACCAGCGTCGGCGCCGGTTCGACAGTGCCACCATGATGGCGTCGACCGACGGGCTGGTCCGGCTGTTCTCAAACGACATCGGACCGGTGCGGGCCGTCCGTGGCCTCGGCCTCGGGATCGTCGATCGCATCCCGGCGTTCAAGAGGATCGCGATCCGGCACGCCATGGGCACGCTCGGCTCGCTGCCGAGGCTGCTCCGCGGCGAGCCGCTCTAGCATGCTCCAGAACCTCCTGGTGGTCGGGCTCGGCAGCGCGCTCGGCGGCGTCGGCCGGTACCTGCTCGCCACAGCCCTGCCCTACGACCCGGTGGGCGGAGCGATCCCCCTCGCCACCCTGCTCGTCAACCTGACCGGTTCGGCGGTGATCGGACTGGTCGCGGGGCTGGCCATGCCAGGCGGTCTGCTGGCGGCCGCGCCGACCGCCACGCTGTTCCTGGCAACCGGTGTGCTCGGCGGCTTCACCACCTTCTCGGCGTTCAGCCAGGAGACCGCACAGATGTTCGCCGACGGCGAGCCCTACCTTGCCTTCGTCTATGTGACGCTGTCGGTGTGGGGCTCAATCGCCGCCGCCGTGGTCGGCCTGGCGCTCGGGTCGCGGATCTAGAGGGCAGGTTCACCCCGGGCGGGCGTTCCGGCTCAATCCCTTGGCGGCCAGGGCCGCCGCGTAGTCGGCCAGCATCGCCTCACCCCGCACCCCCAGCTTGTGCAGGTAGGGCCAAGTGTAGATGCCGGTGGAGTGGCCGTCGTCGAAGCCGATGCGGACCGCGTAGTTGCCGACCGGCTCAACCGAGACAATGGCGACGTCGGCCTTGCCGGCGACCAGCGTCTTGCCGGCGGCGCTGTGGCCCTGAACCTCGGCAGACGGACTCTCGACCCGCAGCAGTTCGGCCGCGATCGTCACCGTGGGGCCGTCCTGGAAACCCACGGTCAGGGTGCGCCGGTCCTTCGACACCCGAATGTCGGTCGGCCAGTGCGGCGTGTCGAAGCGCGGATCGCCGGCGCTCACGACCCGGGCTCCACAGCCACCGCCGGTGGCGGGTCGTCAAGCGAACGCGCCTCGTCCACCAGCATGATCGGCACACCGTCGCGAATCGGGAACGCCAGCCGAGCCGACTCGCTGATCAGTTCCCCGGCCTCGCGGTCATAGACCAGCTGACGCTTGGTGAGGGGACAGACCAGGATCTCCAGCAGCTTCGGGTCGACGGCAGTGTCGCCGCCCCGCGGACCGGCGGCGTCGTCAGTGGCGGACATGGTCGTCTCCCGGGTCGCTGCCTGCCGCCGCCATGTCGAGCAGGGCCATGAGCAGATCGCTGCGGTTCGACAGCGTCGGAATCTCCAGCAGCGCCTGCTTCTCGCTGGGCTCGAACGGACAGACCATGGCCAAAGTCGTGACAAGCCGCTCGTCCGGCGACGATTTGATGCCGTCCCAGTCGGCGGCGATACCCTGGGTGTCGAAGTAGCGGCGGAGCCGCTCGACCAGCCGCGATCGGTCCAGGGCGATCGGCTCGGCCGGACCAAGGTCGCCCCGGAACGCGGTCCAGTCCGCCTTCACCCGGCGATAGCCGCGGATCGAGGCGATCTCCTCGACCACCGCGAACCGGCTGACGCCGGTCAAGGTCATCAGGAAGCGCCCGTCATCGGTCTCGGCGAACTCGGTGATGCGGCCGGCGCAACCGACCGGGTACAGCGCCGGGACGTCGGCCGGATCGTTCGGATCGCGAGGCTGGATCATCCCGATCAGCCGGCCGGCGCCGAGCGCGTCGCGGGTCATGTTGAGGTAACGCGGCTCGAACACGTTGAGCGGCAGCTTTCCCCGCGGCAGCAGCAGGACCCCGGCGAGCGGAAACACCGGCAGCGTGATCGGCAGGTCTTCGAACCGGGTAGCCAGGGGGTTATCCGCCATTCGCCTTCCTCCCTCTCCTGACGGTATCGTCAGGAGAACAGCAGCGAGGCGAGGCGGCGGCGCGCCGCCACCGTCGCCGCATCGTTCGGGCCGAGCGCCTCGAAGTACTTGAGGAGCTGCTTGCGCGCCGCCTCCTCCTGCCATTTGCGGTCGAGCCGAATGCTCTCCAGCAGTTGGTCCAGGGCGGAGGCGGTGTCGCCGGTCGCGTACAGCGCGCCCGCCAGGTCGAGCCTGGCCTGATGATCCTTCGGATCAGCTTCGATCCGCGCCTTGAGGCTCGCCAGCTCGCCCGCCGCCTTGGCGCCTTGCTCGGCCAGTTCGATCTGCGTCGCAACCGCCTGAACGGCCTTGTCGCCCCGGATCTTGTCTTCTAGCGCCTCAAGGATCTCCTTGGCCTCGTCGATCCGGCCGTCGGCCACCAGGCACTTCAGGAAGCCCGCATAGGCCAGAGCGTTCTCCGGGTCGTGGTCCATCACCTGCTGGTAGACGGCGCCGGCGGAGCGATGGTCGCCCTGCTCAATCAACAGGTCGGCCTGTTCCATGGCCTGGGCTACCGGCGACTGCGACGCCGCTCCGCCGGTCAGCCGGTCGATCAGCTGCTGGATCTGGCTCTCCGGCACCGCACCCTGGAAGCCGTCCACCGGCTGACCATTCTTGAAGACATACACCGTCGGGATCGACTGGATGCGGAGCTGCTGGGCGATCTCGGGGCAGGCGTCGACGTTCACCTTGACCAGCTTAACCGCGCCGGCAGCGTTGCGCACCACACGCTCCAACACCGGCGTCAGCTGCTTGCAGGGCCCGCACCACGGCGCCCAGAAGTCCACCAGCACCGGCGTCGTCATGGACGCATCCACGACGTCGGCCATGAAGGTGGCGGTGGTCGCGTCCTTGATCACCCCTGCCGCGGCGGCGGGAGCCGCGGCTCCGCCATCAGGCCTCAAGATCGATTCCATCGTTTCGTCCCTCGCAGTCGATGGGAGTAATGTAAAGCTGGCCGACGCCCAGACAAGCTACGGTCGCGGCAGGACTGCCGCGCGACCCGGGATCAACCGGAACACGCCGCGTCGAGCTCCAGCACCCGTGGCCGGTGGCCGCAGGAGGCCACGAAGCGGACAAGGTCCTCCGGCGAGACCGCGATCGTCGTCGTGTTGACCAACGGGTGGTAGTTCAGCGGCCGGTGGTCCAACATCGCCCGGTCGAGGATCACCTCGACCGCGACCTCGACGTCGTTGATCAGCGCGAACGGCGACACCGCCCCCGGGACCACACCGAGCACGCGGAACAGTCGGTCGGCGCTGCCGAACGAAAGCCGCACGCCGCCCAACAGCGTTCCGAGCGCCTTCAGGTCGATCGGGCGGTCCTCCAGGCACACCACCAGCCACATGGCGCCCTTGCGATCGCGCAGAAAAAGGTTCTTGCAGTGGCCGCCGGGCAGATCGCCGCGCAGCGCCTTGGAGTCCTCCACCGTGAACAGCGGCGGGTGGTCGTGGCGCGCGTAGGCGATGCCGAGCGTGTCCAGTCGAGCCAACAGCGTCGCGGGGCTGGTCGGGAGCGTGACGTCGCCCGGGGTGTCCTGACGACTCGTCGCGGGGTCGGTCATGGGCCGGGCCTCGTGCTTGATGCGTGCGAACGGCGCACTCGGTTGTAGCCAACGCCCGTCCGGAAGGGAAGGCTTCCGGGCGACGCCAGCCAAACCGCTCTGAAGCCCTTGAAATCACTGAAATAATTGCGGATCTTTTCAGTCTGGTCGGTGGCAACGATTTTCGCACGAGACCGCTTGCATTCGCCGAACTCGACGCTATTATCCGCCGCCTCGACGCCGCCCACGGGTGGCAATGGAGCGCGGGCGTAGCTCAGTGGTAGAGCACAACCTTGCCAAGGTTGGGGTCGTGAGTTCGAATCTCATCGCCCGCTCCAGACCGCCAAGGACACTGACCTGATAGGGAACGGCCGGATTGGTTCCGGCCTCATCCCTTTTCGTGCAGGCTTGGCTCACCGGCGGCTACTCCCGACGCTGCGTTGCTGCCCTCGTAAACGCCGGCATCCAGCAGGGCCGACACTTCCGCGCGCAGTTTCGCCACCGGCACTGGTTTTTCGAAAAATCCGTCGACCCGCTTCAAGACCTCGGGATCCGGGACGTCTGCCGACATCAGCAGGACCGGCACGGCGGGGAAGGCCTCGTCGAGGAGATCCGCCAGCTTGCCGCCGTCGAGACCGCCGGGCATACGCAGGTCCGTGATAACCATGTCGACCGGGAATACGTCGAGCATTTCGGCCGCCTCGTCGCCGCTGGCAGCCTCCAGCACGGCGTAGCCTAGTTCCAGCAGTTCGTCGGATATGACGACCCGCCCGAGATATTCGTCGTCGACGATCAGGATGAACGCAGGCGGAGCGGTGGTCGTTCGCGCGCGGCTGGCTGTGTTCACGGCGCCCCCCTGGCTGCCTTGCATTCTCAACGATCGCACCGACGGGTTACGAAACCTTTACCCCGCACGAAGCGGACTTCACGCCGGCAGTCCGCCCTGACGGGGTTAACATGCGAATGCACGTAAATTTTGGTGTCCCGGCCCGGATGGCCAGGCAGCGCCGTCCGGTCGGTCCCGGATCAGCGTCGGCGCGCGGGCTGGGGGCGCCGAGACCAGTCCGGCAAGGCGGCGGTTGCGTCTGGGGTTCAGCCACCGTCAAAGCGCTGCCGCCACCCCGCGAGTTGGTCGACCGTCGCGTTACCGCCGCACAGCACCAGGCCGAGGGTGCCCGCCGTCCCGGTGCGCGCGATCACCGTGCGGGCTGCCGGCACCAGACAGCCGGCCGCCGGCTCGACCCAGCAGCGCGCCTCCTCGGCCAGGGCCACGACGCCGGCGACAGCGTCGGCGTCGGAGACCACCAGGACCTCCTCCAGCAGCACCCTGGCATGGGCCAGGGTGCGCTCGGATACCACCGGCGCCCCCAGGGTCGAGGAGATCGACGACGGCCGGATCGCGACCGGTCGGCCGGCGGCGAGTGCCACGCTCATGGCATCGGCTCCGACCGTCTCCACCCCCCACACCCGGATCGCCGGGTCGATCGCCTTCAGCGCGGTCGCGACCCCGGCGGCCAGCGCCCCGCCGCCGACGCTGACCAGCACGTCGCTCAGCACCGGAATGTCGGCGGCGAACTCCAGGCCGATTGTGCCGTGCCCGGCGATGATCAGCGGATCGTCGTAGGCGTGGATGTAGGTCAGGCCCCGCGCGCCCTCTGCCTCGGCGATCTCGAACGCCGCGGTGACGTCCGGGGCGATCAGCAGGGTGGCGCCGTCAGCTCGAACCCGTGCCTTGGAGCGCTCCGGGGCCGCCGCCGGCATCACGATCGTGGCCGACAGCCCCATCCGTCGCGCGATCATCGCCATGGCGATGCCGTGATTGCCGCCGCTGACCGTCAACAGACCATGCTTTCGGTCAGCCGCCGACAGCGCCAGCACCTTGTTGACGATGCCCCGCGGCTTGAAGCAGCCGGAGTCCTGCAGCATCTCGAGCTTGAGCGCCACCGGGCGGCCGAGCAGCGCCGACATCCCAGGGCTGGCGATGGCGGGGGTGCGCAGCACGTGGCCGGCAATGGTGGCCTCGGCCTTGCGAATGGCGTCGATGGAGACGAGTTCAGACATCGCGGTAACCCGGCGGCGGCGGTCGAGCACTGTACCCCGGAACCCCGTCTGCGCCGCAATTTGCTCCAAAGACGCGTTCGCCCGTGAAGCTTCCGGGTCGGCGACAGGGTCCCCTTGGGAGGGGAAAACCTTAAGAATTCCGTTACTTTCACGGGATTCGGCTTTGCGATACCCTCCTCCCTAAAATGTGGCCGGCACGCGCGCCGCGGGGGAGGACACATGCGTACCAAGAATGAAATCCAGAAAACCGAGAAGATCGAGGCTGCCGCCGCTCTGGTCCGCGAACGCCTAGCGGGTCCGAAGGCCGGCATCGCCGAGCGGTTCCTGCGGCAGTTCTACGCCAACGTCGCTCCCCAGGACCTGCTGCACGACGAGGTCGAGGACCTGTTCGGCGGCGCCATCACGCTCTGGGCGTTCGGCCGGGAACGCGCGCCCGGCACCCCAAAGGTGCGGGCCTACAACCCGCGCTTCGAGGAGGTCGGCTGGCAGTCGGCGCACACGGTCATCGAGATCGTCAACGACGACATGCCGTTCCTGGTTGATTCGGTAACCGCGGCGCTGAACCGCAAGGAACTGACGGTCCACCTGGTCATCCACCCGATCCTGCGGGTCACCCGGGACGCCAACGGCATCGCCAAGGCGCTGGCGGAGTCGGAGGTCGCCGAGAAGGAGGCGACCGCCGAGTCCTTCATGCATCTGAAGGTGTCCGAGCAGACCTCCGTCGAGGCGCTCGCCGAGATCGAGGCGCACCTGCTCGAGGTCCTGGCCGACGTGCGGGCAGCGGTCGACGACTGGCGGACGATGCGCCAGACCATGCTGGAGGTGATTGCCGCGGTCGAGAAGGCGCCGCCGACCACCATGCCGCGCGAGGACGTGGCCGAGGTCTGCGCCTTCCTGCGCTGGATCGAGGACAACCACTACACCTTCCTCGGCTACCGGGCGTACGAGTATTCCGGATCCGGAACGATGGCGCGGATGAAGGTCGTCGAGGGCTCCGGCCTCGGCATCCTGCGGTCGCCTGACGTGCATGTGTTCGACGGCATGCGGGACCTTGGGGCGTTGCCGCCCGACGTCCGCGAGTTCCTGCTGTCGCCGACGCTGCTGCTGATCATGAAGGCGAACAAGATTTCGACGGTGCATCGACCGGTGCCGCTGGACTCGATCGGCGTGAAGGTGATCAGCGACGGCAAGGTGGTCGGTGAGCACCGGTTCATCGGGCTGTTCACGTCAGTCGCGTACAACCAGAGTCCCAAGGAAATCCCGCTGCTGC
>CAYNFA010000124.1:0-8901 GCA_964396345.1 uncultured Thalassobaculum sp. | reverse complement strand
CTGCTCCTGCGGGGTGATTCCGCTGATTGCGGCGCTGCTGGCGATGGGCGTGCCGCTGGCGCCGGTGATGGCGTTCTGGCTGGCCTCGCCGCTGATGGACCCGTCGATGTTTCTGCTGACAGCGGGGACGCTTGGGACCGGATTTGCCGTGTTCAAGACCGGGGCGGCAATTGCCATCGGCCTGCTCGGGGGCTTCGGTGTCTTGGCGCTCGGGCGAGCCGGGCTGTTCGCCGAGCCGCTTCGCGCCGGAGTCGGAAACGGCGGCTGCGGCGCATCGGCGATCCGCGCTCCCAAGCCGGTGGCGTGGCGGTTCTGGGAGGAGCCGGCACGACGTGAGCGGTTCGGCCGCAACGCCCTCGACAACACCCTGTTCCTTGGCAAGTGGCTGGCCGTCGCCTTCTTTCTGGAGAGCCTGATGCTGGCTTACGTGCCGGCCGAGACGGTCAGTTCGGTGATCGGCGGGGAGGGCTGGCTGACCGTGCTGGGCGCCACTGCTGTCGGTGTTCCCGCCTACCTCAACGGCTACGCCGCGCTGCCGTTGGTCGGCGGGCTGATCGAGCAGGGCATGGCCCCTGGGGCCGGCATGGCGTTTCTGCTGGCTGGCGGAGTCAGCTCGATCCCGGCGGCGATCGCGGTCTGGGCGCTGGCCCGCCCGCCGGTGTTTGCCGCCTATCTGGGCTTCGCGTTCGTCGGGGCCTTGTCGATGGGGCTTCTCTACGGCGCCTTCGCCTGACCGCCGCAGCTCAACCGTGCGCCCGATCGCCGCTGGCGATCGGGCGTTCTCGTTTTACCGAAGCGGGCCGGACCTGTTCCGCCCGCCGTCGGCCGCTCGCCGCTCAGGCTGGCCGCTGGCCTCGCACCAACACTCCCGGTAGCGCGCCGGTCGCGACGCCGTTGCGGTAGGTGACGGCACCAGACACTACCGTCGCCTCGTAGCCCTCCGATTTCTGGAGGAGCCGACGGCCGCCGGCCGGCAGGTCGAAGCTGACATAGGGCTGGCCGAAGCCGACGCGGTCGTAGTCGAGCACGTTGAGGTCGGCCTTGCGGCCGACCGCGATCACGCCGCGGTCGTTCAGGCCGGCGGCTCCCGCCGGGTCGGAGGTCAGGCGGCGGACGATCTCGGAAATGTCGAACCGCTCGCGCTCGCGGCCCCAGTAGCTGAGCATCCAGGTCGGGAAGCCGGCGTCCAGGATGAAGCCGACATGGGCGCCACCGTCGCCGAGCCCCATGATGGTGTTGCGGTCCGCCAGCATCGCCTCCGGCGTGGACATGTCGTAATCGACGTAGTTGACGAGCGGCGTGTAGATGAAGCCGCTACCTCCGTCCTCCAGCAGCATGTCGTAGGCCACTTCCGGCGCGGTGCGGCCTTCGCGCTCGGCAATTGCGGCGATCGAATCGCTCCGCTTCGGCTCGTAGCAGGGCGGGTTGCCGAACCGGAACATGCGGGCGTAGCCGATGCGCTGGATCAACGGGAAGGTGCTGCCGGCGACCGGATCCTCGGACAGCAACCGGCGTCGGAAATCCGGGTCGCGCAGGATCCGAACGCGCTCGGCGAGCGGATGGTGGGCAATGCTCTTGTAGGACGGGGTTCCGGAGAAGGGGTTCTGGCTGCCTTCCAGGCCGAGCAGGATGCCGATCGGACGCGGCGCCACCACCGGCCGGATCGACACGCCATCCCGGATGGCGCCGTCGGCAAGCGCCAGCAATTCCTTCCACACCTCGGTGCGATCGTGGCGCTGGGTCAGCGAGAACACCGCCGTCCGGCCGCTGGCTTCGACCACCCGTCGCAGCATGCCGAATTCGGTCGCGGGGTCGGGCGTGTTCCAGTCCGAGACGATCTCCAGGAAGCCGGATCCGGCGTCGGCCATGCCGCCGGCGATGCCGGCCAACTCATCCTCATGGGCCCGCAGCGTCGGCGTGTAGTCGCCCTTCAGACTCTTGTGGCTGATGGTGCGCGAGGTCGAGAACCCGAACGCCCCGCGGCGCATGGCGTCGGCGGTGATCGCCCGCATCGCCGCGATGTCGTCCGCGGTCGCGGCCTCGTGGCGGATTGCCCGCTCGCCCATCACGAAAACCCGCACCGCGGCGTGCGGAAGCAGAGCGCCGACGTCGATGTCCCGGGGCTTGCGCTCAAGGGCCGTCAGGTACTCGCCGAAGCTCTCCCACTGCCAGTTCAGGCCTTCGTGCATGACCGGGCCCGGGATGTCCTCCACACCCTCCATGAGCTCGACCAGCTTTTCGCGGTCGGCTGGCCGGCACGGCGCGAAGCCGACGCCGCAATTGCCCATGATGGCGGTGGTGACGCCGTGCCACGCCGACGGCGCCATGTGGCTGTCCCACACCGCCTGGCCGTCGTAATGGGTGTGGATGTCGACGAAGCCTGGCGTGACAAGCTTGCCGCGGGCGTCGATCTCCTCGGCGCCGTGGGCCGAGACCGTGCCAACCTCGACGATCCGGCCGCCGGCTACCGCCACGTCGGCCTCGAAGGGGGCGCCGCCGGTGCCGTCGACGACCGTTCCGTTGCGGATGACGAGGGTGATGTCCTCGGCCATTGGCGGATCCTCCAAGATCGTTGCTTAGGCAAACGATAGGCCGGCTCGGAGCCGGCGTCAAAGTGGCCGGGCGTACTCTGTGCGCTGCCAGGCGACGCGACGATCAGGCGTCGTCCCGGAACGACACCGACGCCCAGTCTTCCCAGAGTTGGGCCAGGGCGGCGTAATCGAGATCGCCCATGCCCTTGGCCTCGGCGATCTCATAGGGGGTGTGCGAGGCCAGGGTGGCGAACAGCGGAACGCCCAGCTGCTGAGCGGTCTCGAGCGCCAGGACCGAGTCCTTGCGGGCGTTGCTGACCGACATGCCGGCCGAGTAGTCGCCCTGCTTCATGCGCTCCTGAACACGGTGCACCAGCGGCCGCATCAAGCCTTCCTCGCGGTTGAGGATGTCGATCATGGTCTGCATGGGCACGCCGAGTTTGGTCGACATGGCGAACGCCTCGATCAGAACCACCATGACGGCGTGCATCACCCCGTTGTTGACGACTTTGGCACCCATGCCGGCCCCGACCGGGCCGAGTTCGAAGATCCGCTCGGCGAGCAGGTCGAGGACTGGCCGGGCCTTGGCCACGTCCTCGGGGCCGCCGCCCAGGAAGAAGGTGATCTTGGCGGCGGCCATGCTGGCGACGCCGCCGGCGATCGCCGCATCCACAAAGCCGACGCCGGCGGCCTGGCAGCGGGCGTGGCAGTCGATCGCTGTCTTCGGGGTGACCGTGCTGGTTTCGATGACGATCTGCGGTCGGTGTCCGGCCGCCAGGATCTCGTCGATCACCGCGATCGAGGCCTCCGGCTTGGGCAACGACAGGATGATGCGGTCGGCGCGGGCCGCCACCTCCGCCGCCGAGGCGAGGCACTCGATGGCAAGCCCGCCGACGGCGTCGCGCCGCGCCTGACTGAGATCGAACCCGACCAGCGCGACCCGTCCCGACAGCGCCTTGCAGATGGCGGAGCCGGCGTTGCCAAGCCCGACGACACCGATGGTGTCCGACATGATTTCCTCCTCGTCATTCAGGGATGTGGATTGGACGTCATCGTGCTCCGAGGTCCTCCGCCCGCACAACCTTACCGTCGCCGGGGGCAGTGACGGTTCGGAACAACTGGCGGCTGGAGGCGTTGTGCCCGCTGGTGGAACTTCACTGCCGAAGGAGTGAGCGATGACCGGCCTCCGGACGAGATTGTGGCGGGCATGAGGTATGGCCGGATCCTGGCGGGGTTGGTGCTGGTGTCGCTGGTGCTGGTCTCACCGCTGGTCGGCCTCGCAAGCGTGGCCACCTGGCAACATTATCAGCCCGCGTCGCTTCGGGCGTTCATGCGCGAGGTCATCGCGTTTACCGAGTCCGTATACGATCACCCGGGCTGATTGCCCTCAGCGGAAGGCCGCCACGGCGGCGCCATCACGGCGGGAGTCGGCGGCTCCGGTGAAGGCTCGGGTCTCTGGATCGCGGGCAACCGCCTGCATGCCGCCGGCGGACCATGAGAAGGGCCCCATAGCCGTGACGTCGTGCCCGCGGGATTGCAGGGCTTCCATGACGTCCGCCGGCACTCGGTTCTCCAGGGATACTTTGCGTCCGTCCCACAACCGCCCGCGAGGGCCGTCGATCGCCGCCTGCAGATCGAGCCCGTAGTCGAGATGATGCACCATCGCCTGCGACTGCGTTTGTGGAATCCCATAGCTGCCGGGCGTGCCGAGACACAGTACCGGCACGCCGTCCTTCAGCGAGACCGAGGGCGCGAGACACATGGCGTAGCGCTCGCCCGGTTGCAGATGGTTTGGCGAGGCAGGGTTGAGGTCGCCCCAGTTCATGAAGTTGTTCAGGCAAAGCCCGGTCCCGGGGATCGCGGTCCCGGAACCCCAGGGCGAGCCAAGGCTCTGGGTGATGCAGACCGCGTTGCCGTCGGTGTCCATCGCTGAGAACGAGGTGGTGTGCTCCTTCAGGCCTGGGCCATCGGTCAGCGGTCCGTCGGCGTGTTGCTCGGTACGGCCCCAGACCGGGGATCCGTCGGTAAGGCGCCGGCGGAGCGGGCCGATCGCCTCCTCCGACAACAGGTCGCGGATCGCGTCGGCACTCCGACGGTTGTTCCGAATGCGCAGTTCCGCTGCCAGGCGGATCGCCCGGAACACCCGGTCCAGGTGATCGACGCCGAGATGCGGGGCATCGGCGAAGTCGGTTTCGGCAAGCAGGCGAAGGGTCAGCAGAAACTGGAACGATTCCGCCGGCGGCGGCGGCACGTGCACCGACAGTCCGCGATACTCGGCGCGCAAGGGCTCTTCCCAGAGCGGGTCGACGGCTTCCAGGTCGTCGAGCCCGATGCAGCCGCCGATCGAGGCGAGATGATCGGCGATCCGTCGGCCGAGCGTGCCACCGTACAGCGCGCCGGGACCGTCGGTCGCGATCGTTGCCAGGCTGTCCGCCAGTTCCGGCTGGCGCAGCACCAGCCCGGGCCGGGCCGCACCCCCGAACGCGAACAGCCGGCGCCATTCGTCCGACATCGTCCGGTTGGCGCAGGCCGTCAGCATGTCGAGATAGAAGTTGGAAATCGGCACGCCGTCACGCGCCAGCGCGATCGCCGGTGCCAGCGCCTCGGCCAGCGATTTCCGGCCGTAACGGCCGATCAGCGTCGACCACCCGGCCAGACTGCCGGGCACCCCGCCGGCCAGAGGTCCGTCGACGGTTGCGGTCTTGCCGACCGAACCGGTCGGGAAGCGGCGCGGCACCGGCGGCTGGAAGTCAAGGGTTCGCACACGGCCTTCGCTCGCTACCCAGCAGGTCGCCACGCCGAGGCCGAGTGTGCCGGACATGTAGGGTTCGGCGACGTTGAGGGCGGCGGCCGTCGCGACCACGGCGTCGAAGGCGTTTCCGCCGGACTCCAGCATGACGGCGCCGGCGGCAGCGGCCAGCGGGTGCGCGGCGGCGACCATTCCCTTGACCGAGCGGACGGAAGGGCGGCTCTGGTGAGCGGGCATCTCGGACGTTCCTTGGTTGGCGGGGGCAGGGGCAATCGGTGGCCTGGGCCTCAGACCAGCATGACGCGGTACGACGCCATCCGTCACTCGCGTTCTCGCACCCTCAGCCTGGCCATTAGCACGGAACCGACGACCAGAAGGACGATCGTGATCGCGGCCGGAACGGTGGCGGCCTCGTACAACTGGCGCATCGCCACCGCCCAGCGAATGCCGACGGCGACCCGATACTGAGGCGTGTAGAGCCTTCGAGGCCGCACTTCGTGCAGCGCATCGAAGTACCCCGAGGGGTGTTGCCATCGCACCTCGGCCGGATCCAGCCCGGCCACGGCCGCGATTCGGTTGCCTTCCAACAAGGCCACGTAGCCGATCACGCTGTTGGACTCCTGGTACTCCCTGACCACCTCATCAAGGCCGGACAGGTCATCCGGGGAGATTCCGAGGGAGACCGCCTCACCCAGCCGGGCGCCCAGCGAGTAGGCATAGGCGCCGGCGGTTTCCTCGGCCTTCTCGGCGGCCAGACCGGCCAGTGCCGACGCCGTCAGGGCAATCCCGATGGTGGTTGCCACCGCGTAGCCCGCGACCAATTCCAACCGCGACTGGAAGAATTCCGGGTTGGCGATCGCCAGGCCGTGGACGACGACTCCAACGGCCAGCAGGATGACCGCTGCCAGTCCGGCCAGGGCGGCGTTGCGCGTCAGGTCACCGAGGGGCGAGCGCTCGTAGATGAGTTCGAGCGCGCCGGCCGGCCCAAACCGGTTGACGATCGGCATCGTCAGCCGGGAAGCCCCGTCGACGCGGTCGACCGCCGTCGCGTTGGCGAGGGCGGCTGGAAGCGAGGCGACGCCGCCGGGCGGCTGCGGGCTGGCGAGCACCACGGCCCCGCCGCGGTCGCGCACGATGATCGTGCGGATGCTTGGGTTGGACTGAACCACCCGGGCCGCGACCGCCTCGAAGCCGATGAAGTCCTGAAGCGGCAGACCCATCGACAGCATGCCCGTCATGGCGTTGCGAACGGTCTCGCCTTCGGTGCGGATGCGCGAGGTGTCAAAGCGCTCGGAAACCTGCAGCCAGGTGACCGCCGCGAGGCCCAGGATCACGACCAGGGTCATCACGAACAGCAGCGCGGCCCGCAGCCTTGCCCTGGACACCGCTTCGCCATCGAACACGGCGTCGAAATCGTCGGAAGCCATCCCGCCCGCCATCCCGCCCGCCATCCCGCCCGCCATCCCGCCTATCCCTGTTGCCCGGGCGACAGCATAGGCGGGCGACCCGCGGTTGCAATCACGCCGGCGCCGCCGACATTGTGGCGGGTGCGCGGCCCTGTGGGACAGTGATGCTGACGCGTGGACGGCAGGAGCGGATCGACCAGACATGACGCGTCTCTCACGGGCCCGGGCCGGACAATCGAAACGTATGGCCGTGTCGCTGGTGGTGGCAGCGTGGGTGGGCGTTGCCGCCTTCGCCGGTGACGCGCGGGCGTCCCGGCCGGTGCTCGACTGGCTCGATTTTGACGCCCGCAGCCTGTCTGCCTACCAAGTGGCTTCCAATCCGGCCGACACCGCCAGGATGACCGCGTCGCCGAGTTGGGCAGGTGACGCCGCGTCCAGGCGGGTTCTGCTGATGATTCCGTTCGCATCGGAGACGGCCTATTCGATCTCGGTCAACGCCATCCTCTCGACCTTCCAGGAGCGTGGTCTTGCGGCGGCGTTCGACATCTGGCTCTACGATTCCGACCCATCGATCGCCGCCGAGGCGGTGGCCTGGGCCGAGGCGAACGCGGTCGACCTCATCATGCCGGTCGGCTCCGACGCCACGGAGTACCTGTACCAGAACTACGATGGCGGGCGGATTCCGGTGGTGACCAGCGCGTCCAAGGATCCGGTGCTCCGCGGTCAGGTCCCCGACTACAACGTCGGCAGCGGCAGCAACATCGCCTACACATCGAACACCGTGCCGGTCCGCCTGTTCGTGAGCTATCTGCGCCAACTCCTGCCGGAGCTCCGCACGGTGGCGGTTTTGTTCGACCGCTCGAACCGCAGCGCGGTCGAGACCCAGGTCGATCCGTTGCACGCGGTGGCGAGCGAGGTCGGCCTGACGGTGATCGACGTGGCGGTGCGCGACGGACGCTCCGTCGGGCCCGACCTGACGATCGGCATGGCGGCGGCCCTGGAGGCGATCGAGGAGATCGATCCGGAGTTCGGGACGAGCGCGTGGATCGTCACCGGGTCGACCGCCGTCTACCGCGAGATGGAACTGATCAACCGTCTCGGGGGCCGGATTCCGGTGATCGCGACGCTACCCGACATGGTCCGCGGCGGCGAAGCGAGCGCGCTGGTGTCGATCGGCGTGAACCAGTCGACCGCCGTCCAACTCGCCGCGCACTACGCCGTCGATGTTCTCAACGGTCAGGCCGAGGTCGGCGCCTTGCCGGTCGGGGTGGTGACCCCTCCCGACATCGCGATCAACTTTCGCATCGCCCGCCGGATCGGCCTGCGAATTCCGTTCCGCTTCATGGAAGCGGCCACCTTCATCTACGACTACGACGGACATCGGGTGCGGGCCTTCGGGCAGCGCGTCGGGCTGACCGATTGACATTGGATAGGACAGCATGGACCCGTCGACAACCGGCGCTAACGCCCCTTCGCAGCGGGCAGCGTTGATCCGGCGCTACGCCCTGATCCTCGGGCTCGCCTACGGCGTGCTGGTGGCCGCGGCCGTCGGCTTTTTCGTCTACCAGACCGACGAGCGTGAAAAAGCCGAGTGGCGGACCATCGCCGGTCGGGTGAAGGAGCACGCGCTGATCCTCGACGCGCTCTCCGGCGCGGTCGGCGACCGCGTGAAGGAACTCCAGGCCGATGCCGCGGCGCGCGGGACGTCGGCGTATCGCCCAGATGCGGCCGGCGCCACGGTGGGTGCGGACGCCGACGGGCGGCTCGAATTCCGGGCCAACGGGTCACGCCCGATACCACCAACCGCGGCCATCGCCGGTCCGGCCGCGGCGTTGGGCGACGCCGGTGACGAGGTCGCCACGGCCATCTCGCTGCTGGACGATTTCCGGTACCTGGTGGCGCTCCTGCCGATCGTCGAGCGCGCCTATTACGTGTCTGTGCGCGGCTTCGTCGTCGCGCTGCCGGCGACGTCCGCCGAGGCCGAGAGGCTGCGCTCGGGCCCGTTTCCCGAGGCCCTGCTGGAGGCAGTATCGGCAGACCGCGACCCGACCCGTGGCCCGGTCTGGCTGGACGGCAGTGGGCTGACGGGCAGCGAGGGAACGCTCGTTCATCTGGCGCCGGTCGATCGCGACGGGCGGCTGGCGGGAGCGGTCGCGCTCGAGGGGTCCTCGGCGTATCTGAACCGGGTGAACGGGGATTTCGACTACCCGGTCGG
>CAYNFA010000123.1:0-8905 GCA_964396345.1 uncultured Thalassobaculum sp. | reverse complement strand
CGACATCGACCCCGAGGTCGCCGCCCGGCACGCCGAGAAGATGGCGAAGAAGCGCGCCGCCCGGAACAAGATCATGGCGACCAAGGACAAGTCCGGCGGCCTGCTGATCGTCCACACCGGCAAGGGCAAGGGCAAGTCGACCGCCGCCTTCGGCATGGTCTGCCGCGCCATCGGCCACGGCATGAGGGTCGGCGTCGTGCAGTTCGTGAAGGGCAAGTGGGAGACCGGCGAGCGCAAGGTGCTTGACGCGTTCCCCGACCAGGTGACGATCCGCACCATGGGCGAGGGCTTCACCTGGGACACCCAGAGCCTGGAGCGCGACGTTGCCGCCGCCCGCGCCGCCTGGGAGGCGGCCAAGGCGCTGATGGCGGACCCGGGGATCTCGATGGTGCTGATGGACGAGCTCAACATCGTGCTGCGCTACGACTACCTGCCGATCGCCGAGGTGGTAGAGACCCTGAAAGCCAAGCGCCCGGACCTGCACGTCATCGTCACCGGCCGCAACGCCAAGGACGAGTTGATCGAGGCCGCCGACCTGGTAACCGACATGACCATGATCAAGCACCCGTTCCGCAGCGGCTTCAAGGCGCAGGCAGGGATCGAGTTCTAGGGGTCGGAGCGGCGGGCGTAGAGCGCTTGATCGCCCGGTCCACCCGTCGCACCATCAACGCCCGCCCCGCATCCTTCCCGATTGACGAGCGCCATGACCGACACATCATCCCCCGCCGGGTCCCCCGCCGGCGCCCTCGCCGGACTCCGCGTCATCGACTGCTCGCGGGTTCTGGCCGGTCCGGTCTGCACCCAGACCCTCGGCGACCTCGGCGCCGACATCGTCAAGATCGAGCGCCCCGGCATGGGCGACGACACCCGCAAATGGGGCCCGCCGTTCCTGAAGGACGAGCACGGCGAGGATACCTCGGAGAGCGCCTACTACCTCTCCTGCAACCGCAACAAGCGCTCGGTCGCCCTCGACATCTCGCAGCCCCAGGGCCGCGACGTGCTCCTGAAGCTGCTGGAGACTGCCGACGTCTTCATCGAGAACTTCAAGGTCGGCGACATGGCGCGCTACGGCCTCGCCTGGGACCAGATCAGGGACCGGTTCCCCCGGCTGGTCTACGCCAGCGTCACCGGCTTCGGCCAGACCGGCCCGTACGCCCCGCGCGCCGGCTACGACTTCCTGGCCCAGGGCATGGGCGGCATCATGAGCGTCACCGGCGAGCGGGGCGGCGAGCCGATGAAGGTCGGCGTCGCCATCGCCGACGTCATGACCGGCATGCACACCGCGACGGCGATCCTGGCGGCGCTGCGGCATCGCGACGCCACCGGCCGAGGCCAGTACATCGACGCCGCGTTGCTCGACACCCAGGTCAGCTGGCTGGTCAACCAGGGCCTCAACTACCTGGTCGGCGGCACGCCGCCCGGCCGGCTCGGCAACGCGCACCCGAACATCACCCCCTACCAGGTGTTCGCCACCGCCGACGGCCACGTCATCCTCGGGGTCGGCAACGACCAGCAATTCGCCAAGTTCTGCCGGTTCGCCGGCCGCGAGGACGTGGTCGCCGACCCGCGCTTCGCCACCAACGTGGCGCGGGTTCGCCACCGCGCGGATTCGGTCGCCGTCGTCGCCGCCATCATGCAGACCCGCGCCACCCGCGACTGGGTCGACGGCCTGGAGGGGGTAGGCGTGCCGTGCGGGCCGGTCAACGACATCGACCAGGTGTTCGCCGACCCGCAGGTGCGGGCGCGCGGAATGGAGCAGCGCATCCCCGGCCACCCGCTGACGCCGGAGCCGGTGCCGACCATCGCCTACCCGCTCAAGCTCTCCGACACCCCGGCGACCCTGCGCCGGCCGCCGCCGATTCTCGGCCAGCACACCGAGGAGGTGCTCGTCGGCGAGCTCGGGCTGCCGGCGGCGGAACTCGCCAAGCTCAAGGAATCCGGGGTGATCTGAGGCGGCTCGCCGGCGCCCTTGCCGGTGCCGGCACAGGCCCTCTATAACGACGCTTTAATGACCAGCGCCATCGCCCCCGGCACCGCGCCCGACCGTTCGGACGGCTCGCGGTACCCCTATCGCCACCTCCTCGGGATCGAGGGGCTGTCGCGATCCGACATCGATTTTCTCCTGGATCGCGCCGACGGGTTCGTCGAGCAGAACCGTCAGGCCGACAAGAAGTCGACCACCCTGCGCGGCCGGACCCTGATCAACCTGTTCTTCGAGAACTCGACGCGCACCCGCACCAGCTTCGAACTGGCCGGCAAGCGGCTCGGCGGCGACGTCATCAACATGTCGGTCTCGACCTCCTCCATCAAGAAGGGCGAGACCCTGATCGACACGGCGATGACCCTGAACGCCATGCACCCGGACGCCCTGGTGGTCCGGCACTCGGAATCGGGCGCCGTCCACCTGCTGGCCGAGAAGGTCAATTGCTCGGTGATCAACGCCGGCGACGGCAGCCACGAACACCCGACCCAGGCGCTGCTCGACGCCCTGGCGATCCGCCGCCGCAAGGGCCCGCTGGAGGGCCTTGAGGTCGCGATCTGCGGCGACGTCAGCCACAGCCGGGTGGCGCGCTCCAACATCCACCTGCTGTCGATCATGGGCGCCAGGGTGCGGGTGGTCGCGCCCCCGACCCTGCTGCCGTCCGGCATCGAACGGTTCGGGGTCGAGGTGCATCATGACATGGAGCGCGGGCTGGCAGGCTGCGACATCGTCATGATGCTGCGCCTGCAGACCGAGCGCATGAAGGGCAGCTTCGTGCCGTCGATCCGCGAGTATTTCCGCTATTACGGTCTTGACCACGAAAAGCTGCGGGCCGCCAAGCCGGACGCCCTCATCATGCACCCCGGCCCGATGAACCGCGGCGTCGAGATCGACTCGGTGGTCGCCGACGACATCGACCGCTCGCTGATCCGCGAGCAGGTCGAGATGGGCGTGGCGGTCCGCATGGCCGTGCTGGAAGCCCTCGTCTCCCGGCAGACCGAACCTTGGGCGAAGAACCAGTGAGACCGACGCTGTACAAGAACGCGCGCCTGCTCGATCCCGCCGCCCGGCTGGATTCCAAGGGCGCGCTGCTGGTGCGCGACGGCCGTGTTGCCGAAGTCGGCCCGGCGGTGTTCGTCGACGCCATCCAGGCCGACGTCGAGGTGATCGACTGCGGCGGGCGGTGCCTCGCCCCAGGCCTGGTCGACATGCGGGTGCAGACCCGCGAGCCCGGCGAGGAGCACATGGAGACGATGGTGTCCCTGCAGGCGGCCGCGGTCGCCGGTGGCGTCACCACGCTGGCCACCCTGCCGAACACCAACCCGATCATCGACGACGTCTCGCTGCTGGAGTTCGTTGAGCGCCTCGCCCAGGAGGTCGGGATGGTCAATGTCCATCCCTACGCCGCCGCCACCAAGGGGCTGAAGGGCGAGCAGATGACCGAAATGGGGATGCTGGCGGAATCCGGCGCGGTCGGCTTCACCGACGGCGTCAAGGCAATCGCCGACGCGGTGGTGATGCGCCGCCTGCTCTCCTACGCCTCCATGGTCGGCCGGCCGGTGATCCAGCACCCCGAGGAGCCCAGCCTCGCCCGCGAGGGTTGCGCCAACGAGGGCGAGACCGCCACCCGCCTCGGCCTTGCCGGAATTCCGGCCTGCGCCGAGGTGATGATGATCGAGCGCGACCTGTCGCTGGTCCGCCTGACCCGCGGGCGCTATCACGCCGCCCACGTGTCGACCGCCGTCGCCATCGAGGCGATTCGCCGGGCCAAGGCCGAAGGGCTGGAGGTAACCTGCGACACCGCCCCGCACTACTTCGCGCTCAACGAACTGGCCATCGTCGACTACCGGACTTTCGCGCGGGTCTCGCCGCCGCTGCGCTCAGAGGCCGACAGGCGGGCGGTGGCGGCCGGCCTCGCCGACGGCACCATCGACGCGATCGCCAGCGACCACGCCCCGCAGGACCAGGACTCCAAGCGCGTGCCGTTCGCCCAGGCAGAGCCGGGTGTGGTCGGGCTGGAGACGCTGCTGCCGATCAGCCTCGGCCTGGTCCATGACGGCACCATGGCGCTGCTCGACGTGATCGAGCGCCTGACCACCGGCCCGGCCCGGATCCTCGGCCTGGAGGCCGGACGGCTGGCGGTCGGCGCCTGGGCCGACCTGGTGCTGTTCGAGCCTGATAGGGCGGTGCGGATCGATGCCTCGCGGTTCCGCTCGAAATCGAAGAACAGCCCGTTCGACGGCAAGCCGGCCCAGGGTCGTGTGTGGCGGACCGTGTACCGCGGCCGCACGGTGTTCGACCTCGATTCCGAGCCCGCCGATCCAAGGTCCAGGCGGGAGCCAGAGCATGCCTGACCCGCTTGGCAGCTTCGCCTACACGTGGCCGTTCTACGCCACCTTCGCGCTCGCCTACCTGCTGGGGTCGGTGCCGTTCGGGCTGGTGCTGACGCGGCTGGCCGGCCTCGGCGATATCCGCCAGATCGGCTCGGGCAACATCGGCGCCACCAACGTGCTGCGCACCGGCCGCAAGGGACTGGCGGCCGCCACCCTGCTGCTCGACGGCGGCAAGGGCGCGCTGGCGGTGATGGTCGGCGCCTCGTTCGGACCCGACACCGCGGTCCTGGCCGCCGCCGGCGTGCTGATCGGCCACTGCTTTCCGGTCTGGCTGAGGTTCAAGGGCGGCAAGGGCGTCGCCACCGCGATCGGCGTCTGGCTGGGGTTGTCCTGGCCGGTCGGGCTGATCGCCTGTGGCATATGGCTACTGGTAGCGGTGGTGCTGCGCTACTCCTCGCTGGCCGCCCTGGTGGCGATCGCCGCGGCACCGGTTGCCGCCTGGTGGATCGACGGCCCGCAACACGCCGAACTCGGCGCGTTCATCGCCGTCCTCGTCTGGCTCCGCCACCATCAGAACATCATGCGCCTGCTGCGCGGCGAGGAGAGCCGGATCAAACTAGGGCGCCCCAGGAACCCGGAAACCTGATCCGCGGTTTCAAAACTCGCATCGCGGTTTCAACGTTTATTTCATTGCCCGCACGGAACGTTCCGGCAAGAGCTTCCCACGGTCGCCCATAGCCGCGTGGATCGACGCCACCGGAGCGACCGTCCATGACCACCGCCCCCACGTTCCTGCCCGAGGCCGAGCGTCTCGCCCGCCTGCGCCTGATCCAGACCGAGAATGTCGGGCCGGTGACGTTCCGCCACCTGCTCGATCGCTACCGAAGCGCCGCCGCCGCGCTCGACGCCCTCCCCGAGCTGGCGCGGCGTGGCGGACGCCGCCGGCCGTTGAGAGTACCGACCCGGGCCGATGCCGAACGCGAACTCGCCGCCAACGGCCACGCCGGCGCCACGCTGCTGGTGATCGGCGACCCGGCCTATCCGGCCCGGCTGGCAGCGATCGACGACGCACCGGCCTGCGTGTCGGTAGCCGGGGACCCGGCGATACTGGGGCGGCCGACCATCGCGGTGGTCGGCGGCCGCAACGCCTCGGTCAACGGCTGCCGGTTCGCCGCCGCCCTTGCCCGGGCGTTCGGCGACTCCGGCTACGTCGTGGTCTCCGGGCTCGCGCGCGGCATCGACGGCGCCGCTCACGAAGGCGCCCTGCCGAGCGGGACCGTCGCGGTGCTGGCCGGTGGGATCGACGTCGTCTACCCGCCAGAACACGGCGACCTGTTGCGCCGGATCGCCGGGACAGGTGCCGCGGTCGCCGAAATGCCGGTCGGCACCACACCGCAGGCCCGACACTTCCCGTCGCGCAACCGCATCATCGCCGGTCTCTCAATCGGAATCGTGGTGGTCGAGGCGGCGCGGCGATCGGGATCGCTGATCACCGCCCGGTTCGCCCTCGACCAGGGACGCGAGGTGTTCGCCGTCCCCGGCTCGCCGCTCGACCCTCGCTGCACCGGCTGCAACGCGCTCATCCAGGAGGGAGCGGCCCTGCTGATCCAGGGCGCCGAGGATGCCCTGGCGGTCCTGGAAACGCTGGCGCCGCCGCCGCGACCCGCCGCCGACAGCCGCGTCCTGCGCGAGGACGAGCCGGCGTTCGTTCCCGTCGAGACCGACGACGCCACGCGTCGCCGTGTGCTGGATGCGCTCGGCGCCGAACCGGTGCCGGTTGACGAACTCATTCGCGGCTGCCAATTGTCTGCACCGATCGTAGCGACCGCGCTGCTGGAGGGGGAACTGGCTGGTCTGATCGACCGCTACCCGGGAAATCAAGTGGCTCGGCGCGTCGATACCCCGGCCTGAGGGCGATAATCCCGACGGACGCGCCGGGCACTATCGACCGCGCGCCCGATGGGCGACGTCGGAAGCGTCACAGGGAAGTGAACCCGCCGCATGAGCACAGTCGTCGTCGTCGAGTCCCCTGCCAAGGCCAAGACGATAAACAAGTACCTGGGGGACGACTATCACGTCCTCGCCAGCTACGGGCACATCCGCGACCTGCCGCCGAAAGACGGCTCGGTGGACACCGAGCGCGATTTCGCGATGCTCTGGCAGACCGACCCGCGGGCCGAGAAGCAGATCAAGGCCATCGCCGAGGCCCTCAAGAGCGCCGACCATCTGATCCTCGCCACCGACCCGGATCGCGAGGGCGAGGCGATCAGCTGGCACGTCCAGAAGGTTCTGGAAGAGCGTCGGGCGTTGAACGGCATCGACGTCAAGCGGGTGGCGTTCAACGAGATCACCAAGTCGGCGGTGCTTGACGCAATCGCCCGGCCCCGCGCCCTCGACCAGGACCTGATCGACGCCTATCTGGCCCGCCGGGCACTCGACTATCTGGTCGGTTTCACGCTGTCGCCGGTTCTCTGGCGCAAACTGCCAGGCGCCAAGTCCGCGGGCCGCGTGCAGTCGGTGGCCCTGCGCCTGATCTGCGAGCGCGAGTCCGAGATCGAAAAGTTCCGGGCGCAGGAATATTGGAGCATCGAGGCCGACTTCCGGACCCGGGAGCGGAAGTCGTTCACCGCCCGGCTGACGCACCTCGACGGCCGCAAGCTCGACCGCCTGGACATCACCAACGAGACCGACGCCAAGGCCGCGGTGGCGGCGGTCGAAGCCGGCGAGTTCTCCGTCGCCGAGGTCGACAAGAAACGCGTCCGGCGCAACCCGCAGCCACCGTTCACCACCTCGACCCTGCAGCAGGAAGCGTCGCGAAAGCTCGGATTCGGCGCGACCCGAACCATGCAACTCGCCCAGCGCCTCTATGAGGGCATGGAAATCGACGGCGAGACGGTCGGCCTGATCACCTACATGCGAACCGACGGCGTGCAGTTGAGCCAGGAGGCGATCCAGTCGATCCGGGGTGCCATCGGCTCGACCTATGGCGACCGCTACCTGCCGAACACCGCCCGGGTCTACACCTCGCGCGCCAAGAACGCCCAGGAGGCGCACGAGGCGATCCGTCCGACCGACGTCCGGCGGACGCCCGACAGCCTGAGGGATCGCGTCGACGCCGATCAGCTCCGGCTCTACACCCTCGTCTGGCGGCGCGCGGTGGCCAGCCAGATGGCCAGCGCCGAGCTCGATCAGACCACGATCGACGTGCTCGACCGCAAGGGCCGATCAACCCTGCGCGCCACCGGGTCGGTGATCGCCTTCGACGGCTTCCTGAAGCTCTACCAGGAGGACCGCGACGAGCCGGTCGCGGAGGACGAGGAGTCCGGCCGGATCCTGCCGCCGGTCGAGCGCGGCGAGGACGTCGCCCGCCAGGAGGTCCGCTCCGAGCAGCACTTCACCCAGCCGCCGCCGCGGTATTCCGAGGCCAGCCTCGTCAAGAAGCTCGAGGAGCTGGGAATCGGCCGGCCTTCGACCTACGCCAGCATCCTGCAGGTGCTGCAGGACCGCGAATACGTGGTGCTGGACAAGAAGCGCTTCCTGCCGGAAGACCGGGGCCGCCTGGTGACGAGCTTTCTCAGCAGCTTCTTCAACCGTTACGTCGCCTACACCTTCACCGCCGATCTCGAGTCGCAGCTCGACGACGTGTCGGCGGGGCAACTCGACTGGCGCAAGGTGCTGCGCGACTTCTGGCAGTCGTTCAAAGGCTCGGTCGACGGCACAAAGGATCTCTCGATCAGCCAGGTGATCGAGGCGCTGGACCGGGAACTCGCCGACCACTTCTTCCCGACCGGACCCGACGGCCAACCGGACCGCGGCTGCCCGAGTTGCGACGGCGGACGGCTGTCGCTGCGACTCGGCAAGTTCGGCGCCTTCATCGGCTGCTCGAACTACCCGACCTGCCGCTTCACCCGCCAGCTCGGCGAGGCCGCGGGCGGCAAGCCGGCGACCGGCGAAGGCGAGGAGGCGCTTCCGAAGACGCTCGGCACCGATCCGGAGAGCGGGCTGGAGGTCAGCCTTCGCAAGGGCCCCTACGGTGTCTACGCGCAGCTTGGCGAGCCGGCCGAGGGCAGCAAGGAGAAGCCCAAGCGCGCCTCCCTGCCCCGGCAATTGCCGCCGGCGGAGATCGACCTGACCAAGGCGCTGGCCCTGCTGTCGCTGCCGAGACCGATCGGCAACCACCCGGAGACCGGTGAAACCATCGAGGCCGGCATCGGCCGGTTCGGGCCCTACCTCAAATTCGTCGGCACCTACGTGAACCTGCCGCCCGACGACACCGTCCTGACCATCGGCCTGAACCACGCCGTCGAGCTGATCGCCCAGAAGGGCGTCAAGAAATCGGCTGGCCGGGCGCTCGGCAACCACCCGGCCGACGGCAAGCCGGTGACCGCGCACGCCGGCCGCTACGGCCCCTACGTCCAGCACGGCGCGCTGCGCGCCACGCTGCCGAAGGGCGAGTCGCAGGACGAGGTCGGGCTCGAGCGCGCCATCGAGGTGCTGTCGGCCAAGGCGGCCAAGGGCGACACCGCCAGCGGCAAACGGCCGGCCGGCCGCGGCAAGGCGACGGCCAAGGCCGGGGCCGCCAAAACCGGGG
>CAYNFA010000122.1:0-8912 GCA_964396345.1 uncultured Thalassobaculum sp. | reverse complement strand
ACCTGGTCTATATCGTCATGAACAACGGCGTGTATGGCCTCACGAAGGGCCAGTTCTCGGCGACCGCCGACAAGGGCTCGGTCGCCAAGAAGGGCGCCGTCAACAACGACGCCGGCATCGACCTCGCCTCGCTGGCGATCCTGATGGGCGCCACCTTCGTCGCCCGCTCGTTCTCCGGCGACAAGCACCAGCTGGTGCCGCTCATCAAGGCGGCGATCAACCATCCCGGCGCCGCCATTCTCGACGTGATCTCGCCCTGCGTGGCGTTCAACAACCATAAGGGCTCGACCCGCAGCTACGACTACGTGCGCGAGCACAACGAGGCGCTCAACCGCCTCGACTTCATCACCGGTCGCGACCCGATCGAGGCCGAGTACGACCCCGGCTCCTCGGTCGCCATCGAGCAGCCGGACGGCAGCACCATCCGCCTCGCCAAGATCGCCGCCGACTACGACCCGTCCGACAAGGCGGCCGCCCTCGCCCACATCCAGGAGAAGGAGCGCGACGGCGAGGTGGCGACCGGGCTGCTGTACCTGGACGCCCGGCCGCGCGATTTGCACGCCAATCTGCGGACGGTTCGGGCGCCGCTGAACAGCCTGGACGAGCCGGACCTCTGCCCAGGCAGCGCGGTGCTGAAGGAGATCAACGCGGGGCTGCGGTAGCGCCCTACCCCCGCCGCTCCAGAAACCCCGTGAGCGCCGCCCGATAGTCCTCGGGCTGCTCGTAGAACGGCATGTGGCTGGCGTTCGCGAACACCGCCACCTCGGCGTCCGGCAGGTGCTGCTTCATGCGGAGCGCGCAGGCCGGCGTGATCTCGTCGTGGCGGCCGACGGTGATCAGCGCCGGAACCGTGATCCGGGGCAGGTCGGGAACCCGGTTCCAGTCCTTCAGATTGCCGATGTAGAGGAACTCGTTCGGCCCCTGCATGGTCCGGTACGGCGCCATGTTCCAGTCGCCGAGCGAGCGCATCACCGGCGCCGGCCACTCCGCCAGCCGGCAGACATGGCGGTGGTTGAGCAGGGTGACGGCGGCGGCGTATTCCGGGTGGTCGAAGGTGCCGGCGGCCTCGTGCGCCAGCATCATCTCGACGGTCTCGGTGCCGAGGGCCGAGCGCAACCGGTGCATCTCGGCCATCAGGTGCGGCAGGTCGGCGGCGGTGTTCTCGAGGATCAGGGTGCGCAGCGCCTCGGGGTGGGCCAGCGCGTACTCGATCGCCAGCCAGCCGCCCCAGGAATGGCCGAGCAGGTGGACCCGCTCCAGATCGCGCGTGATGCTCCAGAGCGAGGGGTCGTCCGGCCGGTCCGAGGCGCCGCAGCCGAGCTGGTCGAACGCCACGACCCTGAAGCCGAGGTCGGCCAGGAAGGCGTGGGCGTCGCGCAGATAGTCGCACGGCAGCCCGGGGCCGCCGTTCAGGCAGAACACCACTCGGTCGCCGGAGCCGAGCGAATACGCCACCACCCGGTAGCCGTCGACCGCCACCTCGACCTGCCGCCACGCCCGCGCGGTCTCCCAGTCGCTCCGCCCGTCCATCGCCGCCCCCTGCGCCATCACGCCCGTCGTTCCCACGTGGCACTGTCCGGGGAGTCCGTCGTACCGTCAACGCGCCGCCACCCGCCGCCGAGGAGCGTTGCCATGCCGAGCTGGAAAACCGATCGCCGCTCGTTCTACTACGACGGCGCGCCTGAGCCGCAGGACCCGGTTCTGGTGGCCGGCAAAGTGGCGCTGCTGGTGATCGACGTGCAGAACGTCTACCTCGCGCGCCCGGACCCGGCGTCGCTGTCGGGCGAGGCGTTGCGGCGCTGGCACGCCTGGACGCCGTTCCACGACCGCATGCACGCCACCGTCATCCCGACCATACGGCGCCTGCTCGACCGGTTCCGGGCCGGCGGCCTCGACGTGCTCTTCGCCCGCATCGCGGCGTTGCGCGAGGACGGCCGCGACCGCTCGCTCAGTCAGCGAAAGCCCGGCTGGAACGACCTGCTGCTGCCGAAGGACGGGCACGCGTCGCAGATCCCCGACAGCATCGCCCCGCTGCCGGGCGAGATCGTCGTGACCAAGACCACCGACAGCGCGATCACCGGCACCAACCTGCGCCTGGTGCTCGCCAATTTGGGCATCACCCACGTGGTCTGCGCCGGCATCTTCACCGACCAGTGCGTCGCCTCCACGGTGCGAAGCCTCGCCGACGAGAGCTTCGACGTCATCGTGGTCGAGGATGGCTGTGCCGCCGGGACGCTGGACCTGCACGAGCGCGAGCTCGAGATCATGAACATGATCTACTGCTCGGTGATGAGCGCCGACGAAGTGATGGACTACCTGCCGAAATGACCCGCGTCGGCGGGAATTTTCACCGGACCGGCGGATAGGGTCGCAAACGCCCGGCGTACACTTTCCGAAGAGTCCGATCTAAGGATCCGCGGGAATGACCTCCCTGGACGTGGTGGCGCACATTCAGCGATTGAGACGCTACGCGCGCTTCCTGTGCCGCGACGCAGCCGACGCCGACGACCTGGTCCAGGAGACCCTGGTCAAGGCGATCGGCCGCGCCGACCAGTTCCGCGTCGGCACCAACCTGCGGGCGTGGCTGTTCAGCATCCTTCACAACACCTTCATCTCGGGGACGCGGTCGCTGGCCCGCCGGCAGCGAAACTCGTTGGTCGGCGACACCGAGCTCGATGCCCGGGTCGCCCCCGCCCAGGAGACGCAGATCGAACTCCGGCGGGTGCTCGAAGCCCTGGACCGACTGCCGGAGGACCAGCGGCGGGTCATCCTGCTGGTTTCGGTCGACGGCCTGACCACCGAGGAGGCCGCCGACACCCTCGGCTTGCCGGTCGGCACCGTTCGCTCGCGCCTGTGGCGCGGTCGCGAGGCGTTGCGTCGGCTGACGCGGGGTGAGGACTCCACCACCTCCTCTCTTAGGATCATCGGAGGCAACGATGTCAAAGCCTGTTGAGGATTGGGAGCTGAGTGCCTTCATCGACGGCGACCTGCCGTCACGCCGGATGGCGGAGATCGAGGCCGAGGCCGAGCGCTCGCCGGAACTTCGCCGTCATTTGTCCGAGCTCCTCGCCGACCACCGCGTCCTGACCGAGGCGGCGCGGGACGAGGACGACGCGATGACGGAGCTTCCGCCCCGTCTGGCCCGGCTGACGGCCGAACTGTCGGCCGAGTTGCGTGCGGTCGACCCGCGAGGCACCGTCACCCCAACCACCCGGGTGCAACGGATCTGGCGCCAGGTCGCCGGTCTCGCCGCCGCCAGCGCCATCGGATGGGCGGCGGCGTCCTGGGCGGCGCCGCACGACGACCCGCTGGCCACCTTCATCAACGAGGCCACCGAGGTCCACCGGGTGACCGCCCTGGCCCCCGGGTTCGCCCGCGAGGCCACGGCGAGCGTGATCGACAGCGTGGGCGCCCTGTTCGCCCGCGACCTGACCCCCCCCGACCTCTCGGCGGCCGGGTTCAGGCTCTCACGCGTCGACGTGGCCGCCACCGACAACGGTCCCGTCGCCGTCTTCGTCTACACCGACCCCGAGGCGCGGCGCGTGTCTCTGGTGATGTCGCCGGATTCCCCCGTCCTCGACGCATTCGGCCAGGACGCCCCCGGCCGTGACACCGCCGCGCCTCGGGTCACCACGCATGGCGGACTTTCCGTTTCCTATGGGCTGCGATCCGGCATCGCCTACGCGTTGGTCGGCTCCATCCCCGAATCCCGTGCCCGCCAACTCGCCGACAGGGTCTCGCTGTCGGTGCCGCGCTGAGAGACCGACGATGCACCGCCACTACGCCCGCGGTGACTTCCTGCCGTCCTTCCAGGCGAACAGCAGCGTCAACCCGACCTTCTCGTTCGACACGCTGGCGGGTAACCGGCTGCTGCTGGTGTTCATCGCCAGCGCCGGATCGGATCTCGGCCGGGCCGCCGCCGCCGCCCTGCTGGCCGAGGCGGACTGGCTGAAGAGCCGCCGCGTCCTGACCTACGTGGTCACCGCCGACCCGAGGGACCGCGACGAGGGCCGGATCGCGGAGCTGGCGAAGCGCTTCACCATCTTCTGGGACTTCGACCGGTCGATCCACCGCCTGCTCGGCATGGAGATTCCCTCCCCCGATCCGACCGCCAGGCCGACCGTCCTGCGGCTCGGCGCCTACGTCGTGCGCGAGAACCTGCGGGCCCACGCGCTGGTGTCGGCGACGCCGGCGGAGGAATTCGGCCGGCACATCCGCGCCGCCGTCGAGTCGCTGGCGCCGCCCGCGCCGCTGCAGCCGATGACGGCGCACGCTCCGGTGCTGATCATTCCGGAGGTCTTCGACCGCGCGCTCTGCCGCCGGCTGATCGACTTCTACGAGGAGCGCGGCGGCAACGAGAGCGGCTTCATGCGGGACATCGGCGGCGAGACCCGTGGCCTGCTCGATCCGAAGATGAAGCGCCGCCGGGACCGCTACATCGACGACGAGACGCTCATGAAGCACCTGCGCCAAGCGCTCGAAAATCGCGTCGTCCCGGAGATCCGGAAGGCCTTCGGCTACCGCGTGACCCGCGTCGAGCGCTATCTCGTGGGCTGCTACGACGAGACCGACCGGGGCTTCTTCCGCGCCCATCGCGACAACGTCTCGAAGGCCACCGCCCACCGGATGTTCGCGCTCAGCCTCAACCTCAACAGCGAGGAGTACGAGGGCGGCTCTCTCCGCTTCCCCGAGTACGGCCCCTACACCTACAAGCCCGACACCGGCAGCGCGGTGGTGTTCTCGTGCTCCCTGCTGCACGAGGCCATGCCGGTCACCCGCGGGCGCCGCTACGTGGTGCTGCCGTTCCTGTACGACGACCGGGGTGCGGCGCTGCGGGCGGAAAACCAGCGCTTCCTCAACGCCGGGCCGGCCGCCCCGGCGGCGGGGCTGACCGCCGCCTGAACCGGCCGGCCGGCGCAAGCCGGTCGAGATCGCCGTTCCGCCATGCTACCGTATCGTCTCGGCTTCGGCCGGAACGCCAGAACCGGCGGGGCACGCGATGAACACCGCGGGATTCGAGATCGAGTTCGACGAACGGCAAGACATCCTGACGGTTCGCTAAGTTGGGTCGCTGACTCTGGAGGTGGCGCGCAACGCCGTCGACGCCGGTTTCGCGCATCGGGGCGTGTCGACCGCCACGATGGTGGTGATCGACACCACCCGCGCCGCGGTCCACGAGGTCGACGTCGCCTGGTTCCGGGACTATCAGACCTATCGGGTCAGCCGAGGCTACCCGTCGCAGACCACGGCGCTGGTGGTGTCCCGCGACGAAGGCCACCAGATGCTCGGCCAGCTCTGGTCGGCCATGCGTGCCGTGACGAACCCGAACGCACCCGGCGTGTTCACCGACGAGGCCACGGCCGTCGCCTGGCTGCTGGAACGCCGCGCCGCACCTCCCGCGAGTTCCATGCGCGCCTGACGGGCACCGCCTCGGCGCCCGCCGCGCCGCGGGCGGTGCTGGCGCACCCCGTCGATGCCGGCGACGCTGCACCCCAGATCCCTGATGACGCCGTTGGCCGGGCCGTGGACTCAACCGCGCACCGCCGGCGACGCCCCACCGTCCGTAAGCCTCCGCCGAGGGCCGCGGATTTGGCCGGCGACAGCGGAATGAGTTTTATTGTTCACTGAGGCTATGGATGTGAACGTTCCCAGTGACGCAGCGCTGTTGTCGTCGGGCGCCCGAATGGGCCGACGTCGCCGGTGGAGCTCTGCGGAGAAGCGTCAGATCGTCGAGAAGAGCTTGGCCTGGGCGCATGCACGGCGTGCCTTAGACAAGCTCGCCGACATTGCCGCCAACCCGCAGCGAGGCAAGAAAGCGCCGGCGATATCTCCGCTTGCCCTGGAAGCGGTGCGCCGGATCGATGCCGTCTTCGGGATCGAGCGCAGCATCAACGGGTGCGATGCCGATCAGCGGCTCGCGGTCCGGCGCGAGCTGTCGGCACCGCTGATCGCCGATCTGGAAGCGTGGATGCGGGTCGTCACCGCCAAGATGAACGACGTCGATCCTCAGGCTTGGCTCGCCGACGTGCTGGCCCGGATCGCCGAACTCCCGCAGTCCCGCCTGCATGAGTTGCTGCCGTGGGAATGGTCGCGGCGCCGGTCGTCGGAAAGCCTGGCTGCATGACGGCGCCGCGCTCGGTTGTCCGGTTCAAGGTCACCCTGAAGGACGTTGAGCCGGTGGTTATGCGCCGGCTCGAGGTACCGTTGAAGATCCGCCTCGATCGTCTTCACTTGGTACTCCAGGCGGCCATGGGCTGGACCAACACGCATCTCTATGTGTTCACGGCGGGCGGCATGAGCTGGGGACTGCCCGATCCAGACTTTGGCGACGAGGACCTCCCGGCCGACAAGTCCACCTTGCTCGACATCCTCGACGACACCGGTGCCCGCACCATCCATTACCTCTACGACTTCGGCAACGGCTGGGACCACGTCATCAAGATCGAGCGCATACTCGACGCCGTGCCGATGACGCCATACCCCATGCTGCTTGCCGCTGAAGGTCGCTGCCCGCCCGAGGACGTCGGCGGGCCGCCGGGATATCAGGACTTCCTGGAAATCCTCGCCGATCCCGACCACGAGGAGCACGAGCAGATGCTCACCTGGTGTGGCGGCGCCTTCGATCCACGCAAGCCGGAGATAGACCGGATCCTTGCCGAGCTCGACAAGCTCGCCAAGAAATGGGCGCCACGGCCGCGCCGGGCCTCCACCAAACACCGAACTCATTGAAACAGCCCGACTGATACCGCCGTCACCCAAACTCCGCGGTCGTCAGCGGGGGCTTATCCCCGTCCGGGCGTCCCGGACACCGGCGGGCGACAGCGTCACGAACGGACGCTCTCCTGCCAACAGCGTCACGAACGGACGCTCTCCGCCCATCCGATCAACGTCGCAAGGCGCGGTGGAGATCTCGAGCGGAACAGCGACCTCTCGCCGGGCGACACGGTCAAATGGGAGGCCTCTCCCGCCTCGCCGGTCTCCCACTCCGCGTCGAGCTCGCTGCCGGAGGTGTGGGTGATTGAAAGCGTCACCGGAGGCTTGCGCATGGTCGAGGCGGGATGACAAAGACGGCTTATTCCTTTCCTTCCGGCGACAACTGCATCCAGGGTTGCCCGACATCACCGCTGATCAGGCCGACGATGGGCGAGGAGAGCCTGCATGTGGACCATTTCGACCTACATCTTGGCCGCGTTCGCGGAAATCGGCGGCTGCTTCGCCTTCTGGGCATGGCTGCGCCTGGACAAGTCACCGCTGTGGCTGGGCCGGCATTGCCGGCCTCGGCCTTTTCGCCTGGGCGCTCACCCGCGTTGACGCCGACTTCGCCGGGCGCGCCTACGCGGCCTACGGCGGCATCTACATCCTGGGCGTCGCTGATCTGGATGTGCGCGGTCGAGGGCACTCGACCCGACCGCTGGAACACCATTGGCGCGGCGCTCTGCGTCGTCGGTGCCATGGTCATCATCTTCGGGCCGCGCAGCACCTGATCGGTCAGCAGCCGCAACACCCCTTTCCGCCGTCCTGGCGCGCAAGCTGGATAGGCGGGCACGGCGCCGAGCCATAGGAGCAGAACACGCAGCAATCCCCTGCCTTCGGGCGCAGCAGGGTGGAGCAGCCCTCGCACTCGTAGAAGAACTGGCAGGCGTCGGTCGGCATCTCCTCGACCTTGCGGTGTCCGCAGTGCGGACAGGTGAATTCGGAGTGAAGCTCAGGCTGCATGGGCGGCTCAAGGTCGGTGCAGGTGGCAGGACGGATGGCGACGCCGACGCCGACCGGCCGCTCGAAGGCAGAACGATAGCTATGGCGGCGGTCCCAGCGGAACACGAACTGGTCGAGGTAGGCGTTGACGTGCTTGCGACGGAAGCCGTGGAAGACGCCCATGCCCCGTCGCTCTCGGCCGGGTCCCGGTCTCCAGGCTCAGGCGATCAGCCGCCCGAAGACGCTGCGAAAGAACGCCTCCTGGGCTGCGCGGTTCATCTCCTGAACCGGCTTCATTCGTCCGGCGATCAGAAGCTCGGCAAAGCCGTGGGCAAGGCTCCACGCGGCCATCACATCCGCCATGGCCTCCAGATCCACGAAAGGAGAGACGCCGCGGAGCCGTTCGATATCGCTGGCCAGATGCCGGAACGCCGCGTCCGCGGCGTCCAGCAATTCCAGCGGCGGGTGCTTGATGCGGTCGTCCCCGAACATCAACCGAAACAGCGCGGGTGCCGCCAAGGCGAAATCGAGATAACCGAGACCGGACGCCAACAGCAGATTCTTGGGATCGTCTCCGGCGCCCCGCTGGCGCAACCGCATGGCGCTCAGGAACCGCCGGAAGCCGTCGGTCGCCAACGCCGCCAGAAGACCCTGCGCGTCGCCGAAATGATGCGCCGGGGCCGAATGGCTCACCCCCACCTGACGCGCGACATGCCGCAGGGAAAAGTTGGCGATGCCCGATTCCTCCAGGATTTTTTCGCCCGCGGTCAAGAGCGCCGCGCGCAGGTCGCCGTGGTGGTAGGTGTCGTGCCTGGCGGTCATCCCAGCCTCCATCCGGACAGCGTCGCGTTTATCTTGACGGCGTCAAGATGTCCAGCCTAGGCTCCATCTTGTCACTGTCCAAATAGAGGATCCGATGGACGCCGATCAGCTCTTCAACCTGTCCGGACCAATCGCCATGACGGGATGGGCGCTGCTGGCTGTCTCGCCCCTGGCGCCGCGCGTCGCGCAGATCGCGTCCGGCATCGCCATCCCGGTGATCCTGTCACTGGCCTACACGGTACTGATCCTCGTTTCCTGGTCGGACGCCGACGGCGGGTTCGACAGCCTCGCCAACGTCATGAAGCTGTTCGACAGCCCCATGGTGGCGCTGGCCGGCTGGGTCCATTACCTCGCTTTCGACCTGTTTGTCGGCGCCTGGGTGGTCCGGCGAGCCC
>CAYNFA010000121.1:0-8917 GCA_964396345.1 uncultured Thalassobaculum sp. | reverse complement strand
TGAGCGAGGACGACTGGGACGGCTTCAAGGCGCTGACCGCCGAACTCGGCTCCAAGGTCCAGATCGTCGGCGACGACCTGTTCGTCACCAACGCCAAGCGCCTTAAACGTGGCATCGCCGAGGCCTCCGGCAACGCCATCCTGGTCAAGGTCAACCAGATCGGCACCCTGTCAGAGACCCTTGAGACAGTTTCGATGGCGCAACGCGCGCGGTTCGGCACGGTAATGTCGCACCGCTCGGGCGAGACCGAGGACGCCACGATCGCCGACCTGGCGGTGGCGACCAACGCCGGCCAGATCAAGACCGGCTCGCTGTCCCGGTCCGACCGGATCGCGAAGTACAACCAGCTGATTCGCATAGAGGAGGCGCTCGGCGCCGCCGCGCGCTACGCCGGCCGCTCGTCACTCGCGCCGCTCGCCACGTGAGTGTCCAGGGGCAGGGCGCCGACGAGACGCCTTACGATCCGCAGATCCTCCTGGGGATACGAACCTTCCGGCAGCCGATGTGGCGCTCGGTCGTTCAGGCCGGGCTGTTCTTCACGATCGCCGTCATCGGCTTCTCGATGATTCTCGGTCAGCCGCCCCGACCCGACATCGGGTGGCCGGTCGCGGCGCTTGGCGTGACGCTAGGGCTGCTGTTGCCGGGAATGGCGACTTATGGCGGCCGGCGGCGCGTGGATCTCTACGAGGAAGGCTTCGTCGTGCACAGCCTTTTCACCACCTCGCGCCACCGCTGGTCGGAGGTCTCCGACTTCACGCTGGCCACGGTGCTGCCCGGCCGTGGCATGCGGCAGGCCTATGTGGTCTATGACGTCAAGGGCGACCGCGGCCTCGCGATACGGTTGAACCGGTTCCTGACCGGCCGGGGATGGTCGCTGCCGATCGGCCTGGAGCCGACCGACATTCCGGGCAACGCGGTCACCATCGCGCTGGTGATGAACGCCTGGCGTCAGCGGGCGCTTGTCCAGGGATCCGGCGCCACTGCCTGAGTCATTTGGGCAACACTCTGACTCTATTGATTAATTTCTGATATAGATTCCCGGTTCGTTCACGTTGTCGGCAGTCTGGGGGCGTGATTCAATCGTGATGTCGCCGGTTGGGAGGACGTCATGGCCCTGGTCTCCGAGCTCAAACGTCGGGCCCGGCACGTCGTTGGCCCGCTGGTCGGCTCGCTTCTGGTGGCGTACTTCGCCTACCACGCGGTCGAAGGGGATCGCGGTATCCGGGCCTGGCAAAGGCTCGACGGCGAGGTGGCCGAGGCTCGCGCGGTGCGTGATCGACTGGTCGGCGAACAGGCTTCGCTCGACCGGCGCGTGTCCATGCTGCGTCCAGACAGTCTCGACTCCGATCTTCTCGAAGAGCGGGCCCGCTTGGTCTTGGGATACGTGCCGTCGAACGGCGTCATCCTCGGCAGGTCGGTCGTCCCAGTGGCCCACTTGACGGGCCTGGCAGTGGTTCGCTGAACGATTTCAGCTGATTAACTCACATTGAGTTAAATAGCGTTTTTGCGTTGCAGCACAACCCGTTAGCGCCTTGCATTAAGGGGTGTCTTCCCCTAAGTGTTGGCGGGTCGGTGCGGCGCCAAAGCCTCGTGCCGCCCGCAGTAGGACGCGCAGGGGGGATACAATGGCACGTTCGGCGACCACCAAGTCGACGGCGAGCCGGCCCGATCCGGCCAAGGCCGCGGCGGCACGCTCGACCCGATCAACCAAGTCGGCGAAGCCACCCGAGGCGTCGATCGATGACTTGGTCGGTTACTATCGGGACATGCTCGTCATCCGCCGCTTCGAGGAGAAGGCGGGACAACTTTACGGTATGGGCCTGATCGGCGGCTTCTGTCACCTCTACATCGGCCAGGAAGCGGTGGTCGTCGGCATGCAGGCCGCGATCGACGAGGGCGATACGGTCGTCACGTCGTACCGAGACCACGGTCACATGCTCGCCTGCGGCATGGAAGCGCGCGGCGTGATGGCGGAGTTGACAGGGCGGATCGGCGGCTACTCCAAGGGCAAGGGCGGCTCGATGCATATGTTCAGCCGCGAGAAGAATTTCTTCGGCGGCCACGGCATCGTCGGCGCACAGGTTCCGATCGGCACCGGTCTCGCCTTCAACCATCGATTCCGCGATTCCGACCGGGTGTCGCTGACCTACCTGGGTGACGGCGCCGTCAACCAGGGGCAGGTCTACGAGAGTTTCAACATGGCGGCGCTCTGGAAGTTGCCGGTCATCTTCATCATCGAGAACAACAAATACGGCATGGGCACCTCGGTGACCCGGGCCGCCGCCGGCCCGTCGCTGGCCGAGCGCGGCCACGCCTACGGCATTCCCGGCAAGGAAGTCGACGGCATGGACGTCCTGGCGGTCAAGGCCGCCGGCGACGAGGCGGTGGCCTACTGCCGTGCCGGCAAGGGACCGTACATTCTGGAAATGAAGACCTACCGATACCGCGGCCACTCCATGTCTGATCCGGCCAAGTACCGGACCAAGGAGGAGGTCAACAAGATGCGTCAGGAGCACGACCCGATCGACACGCTGCGTCGTACCCTGCTCGACCGTAAGGTTGACGAGGACACGCTGAAGAAGGTCGACCGCGAGGTGAAGGATCTGGTGACCGACGCTGCCGATTTCGCCCAGCAGAGCCCCGAGCCGGACGTTTCCGAGCTTTGGACGGACATTCTCGTAGAGGCCTGACGCCGGCGCGGCCGCGGTCAGCGGCTCCCGCACGAGGGGAAAACGCATGCCCACTCCTATACTTATGCCGGCGCTGTCGCCGACGATGACCGAGGGCAACCTCGCGAAGTGGCACGTCAAGGAAGGCGACACTGTCAGTGCCGGTGACGTGATCGCCGAGATCGAGACCGATAAGGCGACCATGGAGGTCGAGGCGGTCGACGAGGGCAAGGTCGGGCGGATCGAGATTGCCGAGGGCACCGAGGGTGTGGCGGTGAACGCGGTCATCGCATGGCTGCTGGAAGAGGGCGAGGACGCCGGAGACATCCCGTCCGAAGGCGCCGGGTCCGCGCCGGCAGCCGAGGAGCCGGCAGTCCCGGAGCCGGCAGCCCAGAAGCTGGCGCGCGCGGATGGTGGCGGGGTCGGGCCGGAGCGGGCTCCCGAGGCGCCGGCGCTGCCGGGAGCGCCCGCTCACACCTCGGTACCGGTGTCGGTTCCCGATGTCGACGAGGCGCGGTTCTTCAAGGACACCCAGCGCCAGACGGTGCGTGAGGCGTTGCGCGACGCGATGGCCGAGGAAATGCGGAACGATCCGGTCGTGTTCGTCATGGGCGAGGAGGTCGCGGAGTATCAGGGGGCCTACAAGGTCACCCAGGGCCTGCTGGCGGAGTTCGGCGCCAAGCGCGTCATCGACACTCCGATAACCGAGCATGGCTTCGCCGGGATGGCGGTTGGGGCGGCGTTCGGCAAGCTGAAGCCGGTGGTTGAGTTCATGACCTTCAACTTTGCCATGCAGGCGATCGACCAGATCATCAACTCGGCAGCCAAGACGCTCTACATGTCCGGCGGGCAGATGGGTTGCCCGATCGTGTTTCGCGGGCCGAACGGTGCGGCGTCCCGCGTCGCCGCCCAGCATTCGCAGTGCTACGCGAGTTGGTATGCGCACTGCCCCGGCCTTAAGGTTATCGCGCCCTGGTCGGCGGCTGACGCCAAGGGCCTGCTGAAGGCGGCGATCCGGGATCCCAATCCAGTTATCTTCCTCGAGAACGAGGTCCTCTACGGTCAGACCTTCGATGTGCCGACCGACCCCGACTTCGTCTTGCCGATCGGCAAGGCAAAGGTTGTCCGGCAGGGTAAGGACGTAACCATCACCGCGTTCTCGATCATGGTCGGCAAGGCGCTGGAGGCAGCCGACAAACTGGCCGAGCAGGGCATCGAGGCCGAGGTGATCGACCTGCGGACCATTCGTCCGCTCGACGTCGAGACCATCGTCACCTCGGTGAAGAAGACTAACAGGCTCGTTACCACCGAGGAGGGCTGGGCGTTCTCCGGCATCGGGTCGGAAATCGCCGCCCTGATGATGGAGCACGCCTTCGACTATCTCGACGCCCCGGTCGCCAGGGTTGCCGGCGCCGATGTGCCGATGCCTTACGCCGCCAACCTCGAGAAGCTTGCCCTGCCGCAGGTCGAGAACATCGTCCAGGCGGCCAAGGCGGTCTGCTACCGCTCGTAAGGAGTGCCGGAACATGCCGATTTCCATTCTGATGCCGGCGCTGTCGCCAACCATGAGCGAGGGCAATCTCGCCAAGTGGCTGGTCAAGGAAGGCGACACGATCAGCGCCGGCGACGTGATCGCCGAGATCGAGACCGACAAGGCGACCATGGAAGTCGAGGCGGTCGACGAAGGCACGATCGGCAGGCTGGTGGTCGCCGAGGGCACCGAAGGCGTGGCGGTCAACGCTGTCATCGCGTGGCTGCTGGAAGAGGGCGAAGACGCCGGCGCGATCCCCGCTGACGGCGGCGGCGAGGTGGCGGCCGAGACACCGAAGCCCGCGGCCACCGAGACGGTCGCAAAGGCCGAACCCGCGAAAGCCGAGCCCGCCAAGGCCGAGGCGCCAAAGCCGTCCCCGGCTCCGGCCGCCCAGCCGTCCGGCGGCCGGGTGTTCGCCAGCCCGCTCGCCAAGCGCATGGCCGAGCAGGCCGGTCTCGACCTCGGCACCCTTAAGGGCTCCGGCCCGAACGGCCGGGTCGTCAAGGCCGATATCGAGGCCGCGGTCTCCGGCGGCGCCCGCAAGGCTGCGGCGTCCCCGGCCGCCACCGCTCCCGTCGCCGCGCCGACGCCGACCCTGGGCGCCGCGCCGTCGGCCGACGTGCCGGGCATGCCGGCCTACGAGGAGTTCCCGAACTCGAATATGCGCAAGGTGATCGCCAAGCGCCTGACCGAGTCCAAGCAGTTCGCCCCGCATTTCTACCTGACGATCGACTGCGAGATCGACGATCTGCTGAAGGTTCGCAAGGAGTTGAACGCCAAGGGCGACGACTACAAGCTCTCGGTCAACGACTTGGTGATCCGAGCAACGGCGCTCGCGTTGAAGCGCGTGCCGGCGGCCAACGCCTCGTGGACTGAGAAGGCCATCCGCGTCTACAAGCAGGTCGACATCTCGGTGGCGGTCGCCATTGACGAGGGCCTGATCACCCCGGTGATACGGGATGCCGGGTCCAAGGGGCTGAAGCAGATCTCCGCCGAGATGAAGGACTTGGCGACAAGGGCGCGCGAGCGCAAGCTGAAACCCGAGGAGTTCCAGGGCGGCACCTTCTCGATCTCCAACCTCGGCATGTTCGGGATCAAGGACTTCGCGGCGGTGATCAACCCGCCGCAGGGGGCCATCCTAGCGGTCGGCGCCGGCGAGCAACGCGCGGTGGTCAAGGACGGCGCGCTGGCGATCGCCACCGTCATGAGCTGCACGCTGTCGGTTGACCACCGGGTCGTCGACGGCGCGATCGGCGCCGAGTTCCTGGCTGCCTTCAAGAAGCTGGTCGAAGACCCGCTCACCATGCTGCTCTGACCCTGGGAGGAACCGCCATGGCCGACACCCAATTCGACGTGATCGTCGTCGGCGGCGGCCCGGGTGGGTACGTCGCGGCGATCCGGGCGTCCCAGCTGGGCCTTAAGGCCGCGGTGATCGAGCGGGAGCATCTCGGCGGCATCTGCCTGAACTGGGGGTGCATCCCGACCAAGGCCCTGCTGCGTTCTTCCGAGGTCTCGCACATCCTTCATAATCTCGACGCATATGGCTTTTCCGCCAAGGACATATCTTATGATCTTGCCAAGGTGGTTCAACGTTCGCGGAAGGTTGCCAAGCAGCTATCCGGCGGCGTGGCGCACCTGCTGAAGAAGAACAAGGTCACGGTCGTCGACGGCCACGGCAAGCTGGCGGGTACCCAGGGCGGCCTGCGCAAGGTTGAGGTCAGCAAGGACGGCAAGCCGGTCGGCAGCTACACCGCCAAGCACGTCATCCTGGCGACCGGCGCGCGCGCCCGGACGCTGCCGGGCCTGGAGCCCGACGGCAAGACCATCGTCACCTACAGGGAGGCGATGGTCCCGGAGACCATGCCGAAGAGCCTGCTGGTGATCGGCTCCGGCGCCATCGGCATGGAGTTCGCGAGCTTCCATCACGACATGGGCTGCGCCGTCACCGTGGTCGAGGTGGTCGACCGCATCCTGCCAGCCGAGGACGAGGAGATCTCCGCCTTCGCCCACAAGCAGTTCGCCAAGCAGGGCATGACCATCAAGACGGGTGTGAAGGTCGCCAAGCTGGAGAAGGGCGGCAATGGGGCCAGGGCCACCATCGAGGTCGCTGGCAAGTCCGAGACCATCGAGGTCGAGAAGGTCATCCTGGCCGTCGGCATCGTCGGCAATTTCGAGGACATCGGCCTTGAGGGCACCAAGGTGACGGTCGAGAAGACCCACGTGGTAATCAACGAGTGGATGGAGACCGGCGAGCCCGGCGTCTACGCCATCGGCGACCTCGCCGGGCCACCCTGGCTCGCCCACAAGGCCAGCCACGAGGGCGTGATATGCGTCGAGCGCATCGCCGGCGTGAAGGGGCTGCACCCTCTGGACGTCCGCAAGATCCCCGGCTGCACCTACTGCCGCCCGCAGATAGCCAGCGTCGGCCTGAGCGAGGCCAAGGCCAAGGCCGCCGGCTACGACATCCGGGTCGGCCGATTCCCGTTCGTCGGCAACGGCAAGGCGATCGCGCTCGGCGAGCCCGAGGGCATGGTCAAGACGGTGTTCGACAAGAAGACCGGCGAGTTGCTGGGCGCCCACATGATCGGCGCCGAGGTCACCGAGCTGATTCAGGGCTACGGTGTCGCGATGACGCTGGAGACGACCGAGGCCGAGCTGATGCACGCGGTGTTCCCGCACCCGACCCTGTCGGAGATGATGCACGAGTCGGTGCTTGACGCGTACGGCCGCGCCATCCACTTCTGAGGCGGTTGTTCTCGCGACCGCGAAAGGATTGTCGATGACCGAGGCGACCCGCGAGGCTACGCCCGACGGGATGACGGCGGAGCGTGTGCGGCACCCTGAGAAAGCGCATCGCCCGGATAATCCGGTGCAGAAGCGCAAGCCGGCCTGGATCCGAGTGAAGGCGCCGACCTCGGCGAGCTATCACGAAACCCGCCGGATCATGCGCGAGCACAACCTGCACACCGTCTGCGAGGAGGCGGCCTGCCCGAACATCGGCGAGTGCTGGTCTAAGAAGCACGCCACCATGATGATCCTGGGTTCGGTGTGCACCCGCGCCTGTTCGTTCTGCAACGTGGCGACCGGGCGGCCGGATCTGCTGGATCCGCACGAACCCGAGAACGTGGCGCAGTCGGTTGCCCGGCTCGGCCTCAGCCATGTCGTCATCACCTCGGTCGACCGCGACGATCTGCCGGACGGCGGCGCCGGGCATTTCGCCGAGACCATCCTGCGCATCCGGCGGGCGTCGCCGGGCACCACCATCGAGGTGCTGACGCCGGATTTTCTGCGCAAGAAGGACGCGGTCGAAGTCGTGGTCGGCGCCCGGCCCGACGTGTTCAACCACAACCTGGAGACGGTGCCGCGGCTGTATGGCGAGGTGCGCCCGGGGGCCCGTTACTTCGCCTCGCTGCGGTTGCTGCAGCAGGTCAAGGAACTCGACCCGTCGATGTTCACCAAGTCGGGCATCATGGTCGGGCTCGGCGAGGGGCGCGAGGAGGTTCTGCAACTGATGGACGATCTGCGCGCCGCCGACGTCGACTTCATGACCATCGGCCAGTACCTGCAGCCGACCCCCAAGCATCACGTGGTCGATCGGTTTGTCGAGCCGTCGGAGTTCGACGCCTACGCCCGCTTCGCCTACGCCAAGGGCTTTCTGATGGTGTCGTCGTCGCCTCTGACCCGGTCGTCGTACTTCGCCGGCGACGACTTCGCCCGCTTGCGCGCGGCGCGGCTGCGCCGACTTGGCGGCGAGACCGTGTCCGAAACGGACGCGCTGACAGCCGTCCCGGCGGCCGAGTAGCCGGGCGGATCACGCGCAGGGCATGCCAACCCACGCCGAGAAGCGGCTCGTCCCGCATACCCCCGAGCAGTTGTTCGATCTGGTCTCCGACATCGAGCGCTACCCGGAATTCCTGCCGTGGTGCATCGGCGCCCGCGTCAAGCGGCGCGACGGCCGGGTGCTCTATGCCGACCTGGTGATCGGCTACAAGATGATCCGCGAGCGCTTCACCTCCCGGGTCGACCCGCAGCCCGAGGTCATGCGAATCGACGTGACCTACACCGAAGGCCCGTTCCGGTACCTGAACAATCACTGGGTCTTCGAGCCGCATGGCGACGGCTGCATGATCGACTTCTACGTCGATTTCGAGTTCCGCAACCGCATGCTGCAAAGCGTGATCGGCCTGTTCTTCAACGAGGCGGTCAAGCGTATGGTGCAGGCCTTCGAAACCCGTGCCGACGCGCTCTACGGCCGCGATCCGGGCCATCCCGCCGGAGTGGCCTAGGCCGAAGCAGCCGCCGCGCCATGGGTCCCGAAAGCGTCCCGCCTGCGGCGGTCCGGTCCGGGATGACGACAGGGAGAGAGGGCCGATCACCGCCTTGATGACGGCGGCCTGGCGGATGCGGCTCGATCCGGACTGTCAGCCATGTGACCGGTCTGTGGCCCGTCCAGCCCCCAACTTCGTCATCCCGGCCAAGCGCAGCGCGAGCCGGGACCCACCCGCCGCCGCCGTGGTTAAGGCCGGCGCACGTCGCTTCGTGAGTCCCGGATCCGTCCCGCCGGTGGCGGTCCGGTCCGGGATGACGGCTGGAGAGAGAGGGCAGGCTAACTGATTTGATGACGGCAGGGGTGGAGGGCCCGCTTTATGATGTGTTGCCAGGGGGTCGTGTACTGACACTTCTGCAAAAGCGCTGACCGGTGAAGCGGTCATGGCAC
>CAYNFA010000120.1:0-8991 GCA_964396345.1 uncultured Thalassobaculum sp. | reverse complement strand
CTGCTGCTGACGCCGCTCGGCGCCATGCCGATGTGCCACGGCGCCGGCGGCCTGGCGGCGCACCATCGGTTCGGCGCGCGCAGCGGGACGGCGCCGCTGGCGCTGGGTCTGGTCCTGCTCGGCTTGGCGCTGCTCCCGGGCGGGCTTGGCCCGGCCCTGCTCGCCGCGCTGCCGGCCGCCGGCCTGGGCGCACTCCTCCTGGTAACGGCCGGCGAACTGGCGGTCACCCGCCGGCTGTTCGACAGCCGGCGATCCTGCTGGCCGGTCATCGCGGCGACGGCGGCGGTCACCCTGTGGATCGATCCGTTCTGGGGCCTGCTGGCGGGCACGGCAGGCGAGCTGACGCGCATGCTCGCGCTGCGCCTCGCCCGACGGTACCGGGCCAATCCCGGCTGAGCGCACTGCCAGTTGGCCGCGCCCGACGTCACGGCGCCCGAGACCTGCACGCGGTCAGCCCGGGTAGGTTCCGGCTTGGCGCGCCTTCGCGACCAGCAGCGCCGACACCACGTCCAGCGTCGGCGTGGCGATGCCCGCGTCGCGCGCGAAGTCCTGCACCGCGCGCACGATTCCGTCGATCTCCATCGGCCGGCCGAGGTCCCAGTCCTGCAGCATCGAGGACCGATGCTCCGACCGCAGGTCCGGGTCGGCCTGACGGGCCTCGTCGATGTCGACCTCGATGCCGTGGGAGCGGGCGACCGCCTGGGCCTCGCGCATGATCGCCATGGTGACCGACAGCGTTCCGGAATCGAGAGCAAGGCCACGCTCGCTGAGGCCGGTCAGCACGCCAAGCGGCGAGCGCGAGATGTTCACGAACAGCTTGGACCACAGGGCGTGCCGGATGTCGGCGGCGATCGGCGCCTCGACGCCAGCCGCCGCCAGCACCGCCGCCAGGCGCTCCACCCGCTCCGACCGGCCGCCGGCCGGCTCGCCGAGGGTGAGGGCACCCGGCCGCGGGGCGACGTGCCGGACAACCCCCGGCTCGGCCACCTGGGCCGGGCAGTCGACGACGCAGCCGATGGCGCGCGCCGGCCCGATGCAGCGCCAGACCGCGCCGTCCGGGTCGAGCCGGGCGACCGTCCGACTGGCGACGCCGGCGCGACCGTGATCGTACCACCACGGGATCCCGTTCATGGCGCACACCACCGGGGTGTCCTCCCCGAGCAGCGGCGCGATCGCCGCCGCCACGGCCGGCAGCGCCGGCGCCTTGGCGGTTACCACGACCGCGTCGACCGGCCCGAGGTCCTCGGCCCGGTCGGAGGCCGGAACCCGCACCGTCCAGAGCTCGCCCCGGCTCTCGATGGTCAGCCCGCGCTCGCGGAGCGCCGCCAGATGCGGCCCGCGCGCCAGCAGCGCCACCTCGGTTCCGGCCCGCGCCAGATGCCCCGCCAGGAAGCCGCCGACCGCCCCCGCTCCCACGATACCGATGCGCATGGCATTCTCCTCCGGGCCGTTTACGCTGTTCCCGGAGCGGTATAGCGTCCCGGAGGGGCCTCTGCCCATGCCAACCTGACCGCTTGTTCGGGAGAACCGCCGCGATGACGTTCTCGCTGCTCGCCCGCTGCTCCGAGACCGGGGCTTTCGGCGTGGATGTCACCTCGTTCCCGGCCTCGTCCTCGACCGCGGCGCGCTGCGCCTTCGCCCGATCCATCCGCGCCGCGCCTCGCAGGGCGGGCTGGAAGCCGGCGGCGAGGCCGGACCGGTGCGCCCGGCCGGCCCGCTGATGGTCAAGGACGCCGCCCGGCCGGTCGACAACCTGCGCGTCGACTGGGCGGAGCATCCGATCGGCGACCTCGCCCGCCTGCGGCAGCGTTGGGCACCGGAGATGGACGCCTGCATCACCCGGGCGCTCGACCCGGAAACGGCGCCGGCCTACGGCGTGCCGGGCGACCCGTGACGCCGCCAGCGGCGGCGATGCCGGGACCGTCGCGCACGCTGTCCCTGCTGCTGATCGTGGTGGCCCAGGTCGCGGCCATGACCCTGTGGTTCTCGGCGACCGCCGTGGTGCCGGCGATGCGGGCGGAAGCCGAGATCCCCGCCGATCTGGCGGCCTGGTTCACCGGTGGCGTGCAGATCGGCTTCGTCGCGGGAACCTTGGCCAGCGCGCTGCTCGGCCTCGCCGACCGGCTTGACGGGCGCCGGCTGTTCTGCGCCAGCGCGCTGGTCGCTTCCGCCGCCAATCTCGCCATCCTCGCGTTGCCACCGGATTCCTGGGGCATCGTCGGGCTGCGCATCCTGACCGGGGTGTGCATGGCCGGCATCTACCCGGTCGGCATGCGGCTCGCCGCCGGCTGGGCGCGCGGCGACATCGGGCTGCTGGTCGGCCTGCTGGTCGGGGCGCTTACCCTGGGCTCGGCGAGCCCGTATTTGTTCCTGGCGCTCGGCGGCCTGGACTGGCGGCTGACGCTGATTGCCGGCTCGGCGGCGGCGGCGCTGGGCGGGCTGCTCGTCCTCGGCGTCCGCGAGGGACCCGCGACGCGGCGGGCGGCGCGGTTCGACCCTCGGCACGTGCTGACCTACTGGACCGACCGGCCGGTGCGCTACGCCAATTTCGGCTACCTGGGGCACATGTGGGAGCTGTACGCCATGTGGGCGTGGCTCTCGGTCTTCCTGGTCCACGCCTACACCCCCCACGCCGGCGCCGACTCCGGGCTCTACGCGGCCATCGTCACCTTCGCCGCCATCGCGCTCGGGGGTGTCGGCGCGATCGCCGCCGGGTTCGCCGCCGATCGCGTCGGACGCACCCTGGTCACCGGCCTCTGCATGACGGTCAGCGGCGGGTGCGCCGCCCTGGTCGGCTTCCTGTACGCCGGATGGCCGATTGCTCTCACCGCCCTGGTGTTGGTCTGGGGCCTGACCATCGTCGCCGATTCCGCCCAGTTCTCGGCGGGTGTCGCCGAGTTGTCGGCGCCCGAAACCATCGGCACCATGCTGACCCTGCAGACCTCGGTCGGGTTCCTGCTGACCCTCGCCACCATCAACCTGGTGCCGTGGATGGCGGAGGCGGTCGGCTGGCGATGGGCGTTCGCGCCCCTCGCCCTCGGCCCCGCGTTCGGGGTGTGGGCGATGCTGCGGTTGCGGGCGATGCCGGAATCCCGCCGGATGGCGAACGGTCGACGCTGAAGCCATCTCACGATCGAACAATCGCGGGGTTGCCAAGGCGGTCGAGAAATAGGCCGGAAGGCTTGAAAAAGCACCGGGTCATTATTGACAATGGTTCGCAGCAGCTACAGGGTGTCAGTGTCCTTCCGAGGGATACTGCCATGTATGTGTGCCTCTGCAACGCCTTCACCGACCGCGACGTGAACCGCGCCATCGACGATGGCGCCCACACGGTGGCACAGGTCTACAAGCGGCTCGAGGCGATACCCCAGTGCGGCAAGTGCAAGGACACGATCCGAGAGATGGTCTCGGGCCGTCAGGCCTTGCAGTCGCCGTTGGAAGCGGCGAGGCCGTTCGGCATGCCTGCCGAGCCGGCGATCGCCTGAACCGGGCCTAAGCTTCCTGGAGCTTGCCGAGCAGCCGCGACAGCTCCGCCGCCTCCGCGTCGGTCAGGAACGCGCCAAGCCGGAACTGGATGGCCGCAGCGTAGGCGGGCCACATCCGCGCCTGCAGGTCGAGACCCGCCGGGGTCGCGGTCAGCAGGCTGCTGCGCGCGTCCTCCGGGCAGGACCGGCGGTCGACCAGTCCGGCGCGCTCGAGGCGGTCGACCAGCCGGGACACGGTATACTGCGCCAGCAGCAGGCGCCGCTCGAGGTCGCCCGGCCGCAAACCCTCCGATCCAGCGGCGCGCAGTTCGACCAGCGCGTCGTACCAGACGAACGCGGGAAAGCCCGCCAACTTCAAGTCGGTTTCGACCGCCGACAGCACGCCCGGACCGGCCCGCAACAGCGCCCTCCAGGCGGTGATCGCCGGGATCGAGGGCTTGTTCTGCGACATCTACATTGCCTCCGGCGATCGTGCAGACCTTTCGCGTCAACCCCAATGACGCGCGCCTCATGGTCGGCTTATCGCGGAGTTTTACGACCGTCGCACTGATCCCGATCAAATCCAGACGTTCGTCAAACAGCTGGATCCGTGGCTCTCGCCCCCGGGGCGTCGTCTCGGTGATCTGAAGGCCTCAGCCGGCCGGAGGCACCACCCGGTCGAGCCACCCGTTGATCAGCGCCGCCATCAGGGCCGGGTGCTCGAGCGGCATCATGTGGCCGCTGTTCGCGATGACCTCGTGGCGGGCACCCGGGATACCGGCGGCCAACCGGTCAGTTTCGGCGCGCGGCCGGAGTTCGTCGGCATCGGCGGCCACCACCAGGGCCGGGCAGGCGATCTCGGCAAGCCGGTCATGGCCGTCCTGGCGCTCGAGGGCGAGTTGGCGCAACAGGACGTCCTTGCCGAGCCGCGCACCCATGGCCAGCATGCGCTCCACCAGGGCCTCGTCGTCGCGGCGCGTCGGGTGCAGCGCGCGCCGCAGGTCGGTGCGCGACAGGCCGCGGAACGGGGCGTCCGCGATCCGGACCCGGCGTTCGCGGTTGCGGGCGACCCGCTCGGGCGGGTTGCCCATCGCGGACGAGCCGATCAACACCAGCGCGCGCACCTGTTCCGGCGCTGTCAGCGCCATTTCCCGGGCCACGAAGCCGCCCATGGAGAACCCGACGGCGACCAGGGGCCCGGTCGTCTCGGCCAGCGCCCGCGCCGCCATCGCCTCGATCGAGGTGTCCTGGAACAGATCGGCGTGGACCACGCGCCAGCGCGGGTCGAGTGCGGCCGTCACGTCCGACCAGAGATCGCCGTCACACATGAAGCCCGGCAGCAGGACCAGCGTGTCCACGATACCGGACAATGGATCTGACACGGAAGCCTCCCGGCTAATGCGACTGACTATCGTTTAAGTATTTAATTTATAATGATTATTTATTAGCCGCCGGCATCGCGGTATCCTCACCCAAACATCATTGTGGAGGTCTACCGCCATGAAGGGCGACAAGAAGGTCATCGAGCACCTGAACCGGATCCTCAAGAACGAGTTGACGGCGATCAACCAGTACTTCCTGCACTCGCGGATCCTGGCGGACTGGGGCGTCTCCAAGCTCGCCAAGCACGAGCACGACGAGTCGATCGAGGAAATGCATCACGCCGACTGGCTGATCAAGCGCATCCTTTTCCTCGAGGGGCTGCCGAACCTGCAGGAACTCGACAAGCTGCAGATCGGCGAAAGCGTGAAGGAGATCCTGGAATGCGATCTCCGGCTTGAGCACAAGGGCATCCCCGACCTCAGGGTCGCGATCATGCACGCCGAAAGCGTCCAGGACTACGTGTCCCGTGACCTGTTCAGGAAGATCCTCGACAACGAGGAAGAGCACGTCGACTACCTGGAGACGCAGCTCGACCTGATCGGCCGGATCGGCCTGGAGCACTACACGCACCTGCAGGCGGAAGCCAACAAGAGCGGCGACGACTGACCGACCCGGCACCGATCATCCGGCCAGGCGGCGCACCTCTTCCACAACCGCGGCGACCCCGGCCTCCGGGTCGCCGAGGTTGACCCTCGACGCCGCCGCCGCCGCGCGGACGGCGCGCGAACGGTCATCCAGCAGCGCCCGGATGGCGCCGGCGATTCGCTTGACGTCGATCCGGTCCGCCGGCGCCACCGCGGCCGCGCCGGTCGCCTCGACGGCGCGCGCGGTCACCAGGTGCTCAAGGTTCCACGGCAGGATCAGTTGCGGCGTCGCGGCCATCAGCGCGGCGACCGCGGTCGATAGCCCGCCGTGGTGGATGACCAGCCGCGCCGCCGGCATGACGGCGGCGAAATCCTGGGGTTCGGCGTGCATCACGAGGCCCGCGCCGGCAAAGTCCCGGGCGGCGGACGGCGGCAGGCCGGCGACGTAGGCCTCGCCGGCGGCGCCGGCTTCGGCCAGCGCCTGCAACGCCGTGCGGACGTGGGCGTGGCTGCCAGGCAGGTACAGGAACACCCCGTCGGGCCGGCGGTCGTCCCACGCCATCGGACGGATGCCGCGCGGCATGTTGAACGGTGCCAGGGCCGGCGCCGTCCGGTAGCGGGCGTAAGGATCGACCAGCGGCAGCGAGAACACGAAAGTGCTCTCGCCGTGCAGGGCGTCGGCGAGATGGGCGATCGGCGCCGATCCTCGCGCCTTCAGCGCGGCGTTGGCGGCCTCCAGCAGTTCGGCCTCGTGCTCGACGCTGAACGCCTCGAGCGTATCCTGCCACGGCCGGATCGGCGGCATCGGCCGGCCGGCCGGCGGGATCGTGTAGCCGTTGCCGATCACCACGCACGGGATCCGGCCGCGCGCCGCCAACCTCAGGGTCGGCGAGAAGTCGGCGACCACCACGTCCGGGCGCGCCGTGTCCAACACTCCCTCCCAGGCGGTCAGCCGGAGCGCGAGGCTGGATCGATGGCCGTAGCCGACCAGCCGCAGCACGTCGGCGAAGCTGTGGGTCGGGATCTTGCGAATCGCCGGGTCGCGCGGGATCTGCCAGCGCGGCGCCTGCAGCAGACGGTATCCAGGCCGCGGCCGCGCTGTCGCGGGATCGAGGAACGGGCCGGCCAGATCGACGTCCTGCAGGGCCAGCACCACCTCGGCACCCGCCGCCACCAGCCGGTCGCCGATCGGCCGGAACCGAGTCAGGTGGCCGAGGCCGGCCCCGAATTCCCATCCGAACAGAACCCGCACGCCGTCCTCACCCGCCCTGTTCGATCTGGACCGTTCGATCTGGCCGTTCGATCTGGTCCGGGCGGCGCGCCTGTGCTTGGATCCGCCGTCCCGTCCAGCGCTCCCCTTAGCGCACCACGACGCCCGCGTCACGCCGGAGCCCGCCGCATGACATTCTCGATCGCCGCCCGCGACCCGGAGACCGGCGCCTTCGGGGTCGCCGTCACCACTTCGGGTCTGTGCGTCGGCGCGCGCTGCCCCTACGCCGCCGCCGGCGTCGGCGCCGTGCTGACCCAGCACCGCACCGATCCGCGGCTCGGCCCGCTCGGCCTGCGACTGCTGGAGCAGGGATTGAGCGCCGAGGAGACGGTCGCCGCCTTGACCGCGGGGCGCGACGACGCCCGCTGGCGGCAGATCGCGGTGGTCGACCGGGCCGGCCGCACCGCCGCCTTCCACGGCAGCGAGATCTACTCCTGGCACGGCCACGCCGCCGCCGACGGCGCCATCGCGATCGGCAACATCCTGCGCAGTGAGGCGGTGCCGCAGGCCATGCTCGACGCCTTCCTGGCCGACCGCGCCAATCCCCTGGAGACCCGGCTGGTGGCGGCGCTGGCGGCCGGGCTGGCGGCGGGCGGCGAGCTCGACCCGCTCGGCTCGGCGGCGCTGCTGGTGGTGCGCGACGACCCGTTCCCGTGGATGGACCTGCGCGTCGACCGCTCCGACGACCCGATCGCCGAGCTCGGCGCCCTCGCCGCCGCCTACGCCCCGTCGGCTGAAGGCACCCGCCGGCGGGTGCTCGAGCCCGAGACCATCGCCAACAGCCCCGACCTGGTGCGGCGCCACGCCGAGCTGCTGAAGTCGACCTGACCCCGCCGGAGACCTCCGTGACCCTGCTGACACCCGACGATCCGCCGGCCGTGCGGTTCGAGAACCCGAACGGCGCGGCGCCGATCCTGTTCGTGTCCGACCACGATGCCAACACCGTGCCGGCGGCCCTCAGCCGGCTCGGGCTGCCGGACGAGGAACTCGCCCGCCACATCGGTCACGACATCGGCATCGCCTACCTAGCCCGGCGTCTGGCCGAGCGGTTCGACGCACCGCTGATCACCACCGGCTATTCACGCCTGATGGTCGACTGCAACCGACCCCCGTTCACCGCGGGCTCGATCCCGTTGATTTCCGACGGGACCGAGGTGCCCGGCAACCGCAACCTCGATGACGACGCCCGGCGCCAACGCTACGCCGCGCTGTTCGCGCCCTACCACGCCGCCATCGCCGCCCACCTCGCCGGCGCCGTCGCGCCGGTGTTGCTGGTGGCGCTGCACAGCTTCACCCCGCGCCTGCGCACCGGCGGTGGCGACCGGCCGTGGCACATCGGCTTCCTGTGGGGCGACGACGATCGCGCCAGCGCCGCGATGATCGAGCTGTTCGCCTCACGCAACCCGGATGCCGTGGTCGGCGCCAACCAGCCCTATTCCGGCATCGGCCCCGAGGGCTACACCGTGCCGGTGCACGGCAGCGGCCGCCACAACCTGACGCTGGAGTTCCGCCAGGACCTGATCGCCAACCCCGCCGGCGGGGACAACTGGGCGCAGCGCTTCGGCGACGCGCTGGCCGCGCTTCTGGACCGGGGGCTGCCAGCGTAAGGGCTGGCGAAGCGGACGCCGAACCCCGATATTGAGTCTCTGAACGATCGGATCGGAGAGACGCCATGGCCGCCGACGACACCCTCGACCCGCAGACCCGCACGGAACTGGAGGCGGCGGCGTTCCGCACGCTGGTGTCCCACCTGCGCGACCGCGCCGACGTCCAGAACATCGACCTCATGAACCTGGCCGGGTTCTGCCGCAACTGCCTGTCGAAATGGTACCGCGCCGCCGCCGACGAGAAGGGCCTCACCCTCGACTACGAGCAGGCCCGCGAGATCGTCTACGGCATGCCGTACGCCGAGTGGAAGGACAAGCACCAGAACGAGGCGTCGCCGGAGCAGAAGGCGAAGTTCACGGAGACCGCGCCGAAGCACTGAGCCGGAAGGCCCCGTTGCACGGTAGGCCCCGGATCGACCGCGCCACAGGCGCGCCCGTCCGGGGTGACGACGGGGAGAGTGGGAGAGCACGGCCCTCACCCGCTACGACGACGAGGTGGAGCGCCCCTTGTCCTCGTCGTCATCCCGGGCGCCGCGCAGCGGTGACCCGGGACCCACCCGCCGCTCCGTAGGAGGATCGATCGGCAAGCCACCGTCGCTCGATGGGCCCCGGATCGTCCGCGCCGCAGGCGCGCCCGTCCGGGGTGATGGGTGGACGGCCCCCTGACGGCATCAAGGGTGCCA
>CAYNFA010000119.1:0-8997 GCA_964396345.1 uncultured Thalassobaculum sp. | reverse complement strand
CTGAACCCGAAGCTGCTGGCGGACCGCAACTACGCGCTCGGCCTGGCGATCGTGTTCGTCTTCGGGATGCTGAACTTCACGCCGACGACGCTGCTGCCGCCGCTGATGCAGGGGGTTCGCGGCTACCCGGATTCCGTCATCGGCATCGTGCTCGGCGCGCGCGGGGTCGGCACGCTCATCGGCTTCTTCCTGATGTTCTGGGCGAACAAGTTCGACCCGAGGTTCCTGCTGGTCATGGGCTTCGCCTGCCAGGCCTATTCAGGCTGGGTGCTGGCGCATTTCAGCGTCGACCTCACGACCTGGGGCGTGCTCTGGACCAGCGCCCTGCAGGGTTTCGGGGTCGGGGTCATCTGGGTGCCGCTGACGCTGGTCACGTTTGCGACACTCGACAAGCGAAACACCGCCGAAGCCACGGCCATCTTCCACCTGGTGCGCAACATCGGCAGCTCTATCTTCATCTCGCTGTCGATCACGGTGGCGTTGCGGACCGCCCGGATTACCTACTCCGAGCTGGCGCCGAACGCCTCGCCGATGAACCGGGCGCTGTCGATGCAGGAGGGGATGTTCGGCAGCTGGTCGCTGGACGACGCGGCGTCACTGGCCGCGCTCTCCCAGGAGATCAGCCGACAATCCACCATGATCGGCTACCTGAACGCCTTCCACCTGTTCGAGTGGACCGCGCTCGCGGTGATCCCCCTGGTCCTGCTCGTCAAGGTTCCGAGGCGATAGCGGCGCATCCTGGATGCACGCCAGGGTCGATCGAATCCACGTCTCGAAGTGCCTTGGCTCGCCGCTGTCGCGATCCGAGGAAAAGCGAACGCCGGGGCCTGCCGGCCCCGGCGTCGCTGCGGTCCCGCCTGGACCGAGGAGTCGAGTGCGGGCTACTTCAGGTAGCCGAGTTCCTTCCAAGGCGCGTACTTGTCGCGAAACGCCTTGTAGGCCTGGTAGATCCGGTTGAAGTCCGGGTTGGAGGCCGCCTGCTCCTCGACCACCTCGTTCCAGGCCTTCTGGAAAGCGGCGATGGTCTCGGCCGGCCACTTGTGGACCGTCACACCCTTGGATTGATGGAAGGCGATGGCGTCGCCCTGGGTGGCCTCGGCACGGCCCATGGACCAGAGGTTGGCGTCGCCGCACGCCATCTCGACGACGCGGCGCTGGCCGTCGGTCAGCGACTTCCACTTGTCGGCGTTCATGATCACCTCAAGCAGCGAGGCCTGCTGGTGCCAGCCGGGGAAGTAGTTGTGCTTGGCGATCTGGTAGAAGCCGAGGGCCTTGTCCAGCGACGGGTAGGAGAACTCGGTGGCGTCGATCGATCCGAGTTCTAGCGCCGGGTAGATGTCGCCGCCGGCCAGCAGCTGGGTTGAAACCCCGAACTTCTCCATGACCTTGGCGCCGAGGCCGAAGAACCGCATCTTCATGCCCCGAAGGTCCTCAAGCGAGGTGACTTCCTTGCGGAACCAGCCTGACGATTCCGCCACAACGATCCCGCACACCTTCGGGACCACGTTGTACTTGCTGTACTCCGCGGCGTGCAATTCGTTGCCGCCGCCACCGATCATCCAGGCGAAATACTCGTTGACGCTCGGGCCGAAGGGCACCGAGGAAAAGAAGATAGCGTGAGGCAGCTTGCCGGCGTGAAACCCAGACGAGGTGTACGACGCGTCGACCGAGCCGGTCGAGACCGCGTCGAACACCTGCAGGGCCGGAACCAGGGCGCCGGGTTCGAAGAACTGGATTTTCAGGCTGCCGTCGGTGGCCACGTCGATGTTGTCGAGGGTTCGCTTGATGTTCTCGCCGAACACATCGAGGTTCGAGCCGTAGGAACTGGCGAGCTTCCAGCGCTGGCGCTGGGCATCGGCATCGGACGCCGTGGCGAGGATCAGGCTGCCGGCGAGGGCCGCCAGGCTGGCGGCTCGCAGCAGGGGTGTCACGCGCATCGGAATTCCTCCCATTTCTCGTGTTAGGGGCGGTTGGTCCGCCCTGGCCCAGGATTCGAGCAATCGAGACGGCCTTGGCTTCTCGGTCCGCATTCCGTCTCGCCTCATATGATAGATATTAGAGTGAGTGGCGGGTCAATGTCGGGCCGTGCCGCGGCGGATTCCCCAGCCCCGGACAGGTTGCGGCGGTTTTCCGGGACGACGCGCCTGCTTCGAACACTTGACCGCGGTCCGAGTACCGTTACGCTGGACCCTGGTTTCGTCCATACGCGACGATCTGGGAGAGGGTCCGTTGCTCGGACCCGTGTCCGACCCTCTCCACGATCCCGTGACGGCTTGACCCAACAGACGCCTGGCGCGACCGAGAAGGCGATGCCATGGCCCGCGGTCCGGGGATCACGTTCGGCCCCGGTCGTCGTCATCGACGAACGAGAGACTGGGAGAGAACCTCGATGAAGATGAAGAACCTGTTCAAGATCGTCGCCGGCGCCATGCTCGCGACAATGGTCGTGGGCGCGGCGTCGACCGCCGACGCCGAGCGTGTGCGGTGGAAAGTGCATTCGGCCTGCGGCAGCAAACTGTTCGTGATCGGCACCGGCCCCTACAACGTGTCGAACAGCCTGAAAGCCATGTCCAAGGGCGAGATGGACCTGCGGGTGTTCGAGCCGGGCGCGCTGGTGCCGGGCATCGCCTACTACGATCCGGTGTCGAGCGGCTCGATCGACGCCGCCTGGGGCACGCCGGGCTTCAACGTCAACAAGAACTTCGCCTACGCGTTCTTCTCGTCGGTCCCGTTCGGTCCGAACGGCGGTGAATATCTGGCGTGGATGCGCTACGGCGGCGGCGTTCAACTTGCCGATGAGATGTACGGCCGCGACGGCATCGTTTTCTACATCTGCAACATCATCCCGCCCGAGACCTCCGGGTGGTTCCGCAAGGAGATCAAGTCGCTCGACGACTTGAAGGGCATGAAGATGCGGTTCTTCGGCCTCGGCGCCAAGGTCATGGAGAAGTTCGGCTTCTCCACCCAGCTTCTGGCAGCGGGCGATATCTACCCGGCTCTCGAGCTTGGGACGATCGACGCGACGGAGTTCTCGCTCGCCGCGATCGACAAGGATCTCGGCTTTTACCAGGTCGCCAAGCACAACTATTTCCCGGGCTGGCATCAGCAGGCGACGATCGGCGAACTGCTGGTCAACAAGGCCAAGCACGACGCGCTTGAAGACCACCAGAAGGCGTTGCTGAAGGCGGCCTGCGATCAGCAGACCCTGCAGGGCTTCGTCGAGGGAGAGGCCGGCCAGTTCGAGGCGATGCTGTTCCACAAGGAGAAGGGCGTCACCATCCACCGCTGGTCGGACGACGTCATCGAGCAGTTCAGAAAGGCCTGGCTCGAAGTCATCCAGGAGGAGCTCAAGGCCAGCAAGGACGCCCAGGTCATCTGGGCCTCCTACAGCAAGTTCCGCGATGACTACGCGATCTGGCGTGAGAATGGCTACCTGAAGTAGCCGCCACCACCACCGGACCAAAGCTCTCTCGGCCGTCCCCTGCGGGGACGGCCGTTTGCTTTCAAGGCTCTCTTGGCCGTCCCCGCAGGGGGACGGCCGTTTGCGTTCAAGGAAGGGGTCCTGTTGACTCGATTGGGCGGATACGCCGGCAACCGTGGGTGTGCGGGATCCTGCAGGATTTGGGTGGCCATCGACCTTGACGTCGACGGCGAGCGCTTCGGGCGCCGTGGATGTTCCGGGCCCCGTGCGGCCGCGGGACCTTCTGGCCAGCATCGCGGTCGACCTCTAGGCAGGGCACGGCATTTGCCGGCTCCGCGAACCGGATTCCGAGGGAACAAGTGAGGCGCTGGAAGGTTACCGAGGACCGGTTGCAGAACTCGTTGTGGGCGCCGTGGCTGGGTGTCGATCGTGATCATGGGCTATGTGGACAAACATCAAGACTCGCTGGACTGGATGGGACTGGCACGGGGTGTCGCTCTTCAACCTCAGGTCACCATCGTCGCATCCTGAAATCGTCAAGCAGATCATCGACGAGTTTGTTCTTTCAAGGGGCGACTCCGCGCGGATCCTCGATGTCGGGGGCACCAAGCAGGGCTTCGTGGCCCATCTCGGCAACGATTATCACCATCTGGATTCCCGGGTGTGCCTGGTGAACCCACGCGGCGGCGACGAGATTTCGTATCGCGACATGGCCTCCATTCCGGAAGGCATCGAGCCGTTCGATCTCGCCATGATGTTCGGTGTCATGGTCTACCTGGACGAACCCAACTTGCTGGAGATGTTGCGGCGGATACATCGGTTCCTTCGGCCGGGAGGGGCGCTCATCGTCTCGGACCCGGACGGGGCGAAGTGCGTCAATCACCTGGAGCGGCCTATCAAGCCGCTCTTCGGCCTTCCAAGCGACATGTACACCGAGGCCGAGACGATCAGGATCCTTCGGGCAATCGGGTTCGTGAGGTGCCGAAGGCGGCCGGACCTCAGTGGAAGCAGTCGCTATCTCACCATCGTCGCTTACCGGAACACGGCGGATTAACGCGCGGGGCGCTGCGGCCGGCGCCGCCAAGCATGGCTCCTCCGCGGATTGTGCACATCCGTTGCCTAGCTGATCATGCATGATGCGGGAGCAGGTTGCGGCCGCAGGCCGTGTTCGAGTTTGGATAGCATGGCATGACCAGCGCCGCCGCCGAACCTTCCCCGACCGCCGGCTACGGGCGCGGCATCGCCATGCAGGTGTTGGCGGTGGCATTGTTCGCTTGCATGGGCATGGTGATCAAGCTGCTCGACGGCCGTTACCCGGTCTCCCAGATCATCCTGTTCCGCTGCGCCCCGGCGTTGCTGCCGCTGTTGCTTTACCTGCCGATGCAGGGCGGGTGGAGCGCGCTCAAGACGAGTCGGCCGGGCTGGCATGCGGTCCGCACGGTCGCCGGCCTGCTCTCGATGTATGTCGGGTTCTACGCGATCGCCCGCATGGCGTTCGCGGACTACGTGGCGATCTCGTTCACCGCCCCGCTGTTCGGCACGCTGCTCTCGATCCCGTTGCTCGGCGAGCGGGTCGGGATCTGGCGGGCCGGCGCGGTCGGGCTCGGCTTCGCCGGCGCGTTGCTGACCGCCGGGCCGATCGCCGGCGAGGCCGACCCGATCGCGCTGTTCGCGCTCGGGTCGGCGTTCGGCTACGGCGTCGCGATGATCGCCATGCGCAAGCTCGGTTCGACCGACAAGTCCGCCGCCACGGTGTTCTACTTCACGGTGGCCGGCGCCTTGTCGGGCCTGGTGTTCGTGCCGGCTCACTGGGTGGCGCCGACGCCCGAGGACCTGACTCTGCTGGTCGCCATCGGGCTGATCGGCGGGGTGGCGCAGATCTTCATGACCGAGGCGTTCCGGCTGGCTCCGCCATCGGTGGTGGCGCCGTTCGACTACACCGCGATGCTGTGGGCGCTGATTTTCGGCTTCTTCGTGTTCGGAACCTTCCCGTCGCCGGGCGTGCTGGCGGGTGCCACGCTGATTTGCGCGTCCGGCCTGTTCATCATCCACCGCGAGACCGTGCGCGGGGTGCGTCGCGCCAAGCTCAAGAGCTCGAGCCTGTAGCCTGCTAGCCCCGGTCAACGCACCCGGGCGAATCGCCCGGGTGCCGGCCGAGGAATCCGTCGACATCGTCGAGCACCGTCGACCAGAGCTGGAGCGGACGAGCCAGCGAGGCGACCACCGCGATGTGGCCGATGCGGTCGTACAGCCGCTCCTCGGCGACACCGCCGGCGTCACGGATCCGTGACGCCAGGCGGATGGTGTTGCGGGGCAGCACGGTGGTGTCGTCGCGGCCGGTGGCGAGAAGCATCGGCGGCGCCCGGCCATCGACATGGTTGATCGGTTGCGTCCGCGGCCGGGTTTCCTCCGGGCCGAAAATGTTCCTCAGCTTGTTACTCTGCAGCGGCAGGAAATCGTAGGGGCCGGCCAGCCCGACGGAGGCGGTGACGGTGTCGCAGACCCCGATACCCGCCTGCTCCAACCAGCGTCGCTCCAGCGTCAGCATCGCCGCGATGTAGGCGCCGGCGGAATGGCCCAGCAGGTAGAGCGGACCAGCAGGCCGGCGGTCGCGGCGCGCATCCGCGCCAACCCGGGCGACGGCAGCGGCGGCGTCCTCGAGGAAGTCGGGAAACCGCACCTCGGGGTAGAGCCGGTAGTCGGGGATGGCCACGGCGTAGCCCCTCGATGTCAGCGCTTGGCCGACAAACCGGTAGTCCTCCTTGGACCCGCTATCCCAGCCGCCGCCATAAAAGAAGACGATAGTCGGGGTCGCCGGTCCCGCCGTCTCGGGCAGGTAGAGGTCGAACCGATGGCGCGGCCCCTCGCCGTAGGCCTGGTCCTCGAGCACGGTATATCCCTGGCGCGGGACCAGGCTGTTCAGCAGGTCGGCTCCCGAACAGGCGGGAAGCGCCAGAAAGGCGAGGGCTGCCGCCAGGACGCGGCATGGGGTTCTCATCGGACCTCCAGACTGTCGCTATACGCGCGGTGACCCGGGCCGGATGACCGCGGGCTCTGGATGACCGACCGCAAGCCGGATGGTGAGGTCAGCCACCGACGCGATCATGGGCCATCCGCACCCGTGGGAATGGGAGGCCGAGGCGGTGCGCGAACCCTGGATCGTGGGATCGAGTGGCAGAGGGTGCTTTCGAGGGTCAGTGCCGCAGTAGTGCCGCCACCCGGGCGCGCAACTCCGGTATCAGTTCGTCTCGGAGCCACGGGTTCTTGCGCTCGATGTTGAGCGAACGCCACGACGGGTGAGGCAGCGGCAGGTAGCGCGGCCCGTAGTCCCGCCACGCCGCCACGGTTTCGGTCAGGGTGCGCTTGCGGGTCCTGCCGAGATAGCGCGCCTGGGCGTACATCCCGGCCAGGACGATCAGTTCGACGCCGGGGAGGTGCTGCAGCACAGGGTCGTGCCAGAGCGGCGCGCATTCCCGGCGGGGCGGCGCGTCGCCGCCGTTCGCCAACACTCCCGGATAGCAGAAGCCCATCGGCATGATGGCGATCCGCTCGGGGTCGTAGAACGTCTCCCGGTCGACGCCGAGCCACTCGCGCAGGCGGTCCCCCGAGCGATCGTTCCACGGGATCCCGCTCTCATGAACCCGTGTGCCCGGTGCCTGGCCGACAATCAGCAGCTTCGCCGTCGGGCGCGCCACCAGCACCGGCCGAGGCCCCAGCGGCAGATGCTCCGCGCATCGCCGGCAGTCCCGGATGCGGGCCAGGAGGTCGTCGAGGCTCACGGTGGCGCTGTCTTTCAGTGTTGATCGAGACGACCTGACGGCGATCGCCGGGTCGGGTGATGCGCGTGAAAGTTATTCTCTTATGCCGGCGCCACTGTACAATTCCGAACGGGGTGGATTGGATGCAACGGTCGACATCGTCCTTGCAGAAGCGTCGCGGGAAAAATCGCCGGGCGGTCCTGGAGGCCTTGCCGTCGATCCGCACACCAAGCGCACCATCAGCGGAGCGTCGGCGATGAACCCCCAATCCATCAAGATACTGCAGCAGATTCTCGCCGCCGACGGCCGTTACGCCGGACCCGTGAACGGGACCCGCGACGTCCTGACCGTGGCCGGTGTCGACGCCATGATCACCGCCCGCGTCGCCGAGCTGATCGAGAGCCCGGGCGGCTGGTCGGCGCGCCGCAGGGCCGTCGCCTGCCTGCAACTCGCCTGCAGGGATCGTGGTATTCCGGCCGGGCCGGTGGACGGGCTGTGGGGCACCGAGACCCAGACCGGCTACGACGACCTGCTGGATTTGCTCACCACCGGAGCGCGGCCGCAACCCTGGCGTGACCGCGCCCCGTCGGACGTCAACCCGAACGGCTGGCCGACACAGGCCGAGGCGGACCTCCGCCGGTTCTTCGGCCCGCCGACCGACGCCGGGCTGGTGGCGGTGGCCTGTCCCTGGCGCCTGACCATCGCGTGGGATCGCCAGAAGTCGACGGGCGCCATCCGCTGCCACCCGAAGGTCGCCGGCAGCCTGGAACGCGTCCTCAAAAGGGTTCATGGCCACTACGGCGAGGCTCGTCTGCGGGAACTGGGACTGCACCTTTACGGCGGCTGCTACAACCACCGGCCGATGCGAGGCGGGACCGCGCTGTCCACGCACGCCTGGGGAATCGCCATCGACTGGGATCCCGAGCGCAACCAGCTCAAATGGGGGCGGGACCGCGCCGCGCTCGCGGGGGCGGCCTACGAGCCATGGTGGCAGGCGTGGGAGGCCGAAGGCTGGTTAAGTCTGGGCCGCGTCCAAAATTTCGACTGGATGCACGTCCAGGCTACGCGTCTCTAGGCGACCGATGACCGTCGTCCCGGCTGCTTGACTCGCACCGCCGCCGGGTGTTCCCTCAAGTCACCGCGCCGATTTGAGCCTCCAGCTTGCGGGCGCGTTACAAATGCAGCTAAAGCGGCGCAGGTTTCGGAACCCGCCCGCAGGCTCGTGGCGGGTTTTTGTTTGCCCGCGCGACGCCCAGGGCCCGTGGCCCGCGCGCGGCGGCTGCGTTTGGTCCCTTCGACCGCTAAAACGGAGCGAGCCATGACCACGCCGTCCAAGTTTCCCGAGACCCTTGCGTTGCACGCCGGCTACCGCGCCGACCCGGCCACCGGTGCGGTGGCCGTGCCGATCTACCAGACCACCTCCTACCAGTTCCGCGACACCGAGCACGCCTCCAACCTGTTCGCGCTGAAGGAACTCGGCAACATCTACACCCGCATCATGAACCCGACCTGCGACGTTCTGGAGCAGCGGGTCGCGGCGATCGAGGGCGGAGTCGCCGCTCTCGCCGTCGCCTCCGGCCAGGCCGCCAGTGCCTTCGCGGTGCAGAACCTCGCCAAGGTCGGCGACAACATCGTCAGCTCCACCGACCTCTACGGCGGCACCTGGAACCTGTTCGCGAACACCCTGAAGGATCAGGGGATCGAGGTGCGGTTCGTCGACCCGGCCGATCCCGACTCCTTCGCGCGCGCCACCGACGATCCCACCCGTGCCTATTACGCCGAGACACTGCCGAATCCGAAGTTGCAGGTGTTCCCGAT
>CAYNFA010000118.1:0-9029 GCA_964396345.1 uncultured Thalassobaculum sp. | reverse complement strand
GGGTGCTCCGGATTCTTCAGGAAGACCAAAGAAATAGTCGATGGCCGGGGTGGCAATGCTTTGCAACCAGCCAACCTGAACTCCATATTTTCCGAGGTTTCCTACCAGGTCGGCCACACCGGCAGCCTGACGGCGGCGATCAAGGCGGTCGAGACCGTCGACGCCTGCGTCGGCCGGGTGGCCGACGCAATCGAGGCGGCGGGCGGCGCGATGTTCCTGACCGCCGATCACGGCAACTGCGAGATGATGGTCGACCCGCTGACCGGCGGACCGCACACCGCGCACACCACCAACCAGGTGCCGACCGTGCTGGTCGGGGCACCGGCGGACGTGGTCGGGCTGCGGACATGTCGGCTGGCCGACGTGGCGCCGACCCTGCTGACGCTGATGGGCATCACCCCGCCGAAGGGGATGACCGGCACGCCGGTGCTGGTGACCGCCGGTGCGGCGGCGCGTGACGATCACGCCGCGCAATAGCGCCACCGGGGTCGCGGCGCTGGCGCTGGCCCTGGCGATCGGGGGGGCGGCGGCGCTCGTCGGCCATCCGCTCGGCGCCCAGACCGCCGTCGATCCGGCCCAGGAGCTGAAGCGGATCGAGGCGGACCTTGCCGGTGGCCGCTCGACCAAGGCGCAGCTGGACCGACTGGCGCGTGACCTCGGCCGGGAAATCGATCGCCTGCGCGCCGAGATGGCCGAGACCGCGTCCCGAAAGCAGCGAACCGAGGAGACGGTGGCCGAGGTTGAAGCCTCGCTGTCGGAACTCCGGCGCGCGGCCGGCGAGAAGCGCGCGGCGCTGGCGGGTCGCGAGATGGAGCTCGGCCGGCTGGTCGGCGCCCTCCAGAGACTGGCCCGGCGCCCTCCGGAAACCCTGCTGCTGATGGGCCGACCGCCGCTGCAGGCGGTGCGGACCGGCATTCTGCTGGAAGCCTCGATCCCTCGGGTCAACGCCGAGGCGGTGTTGCTCAAGGCCGAACTGGCCGCGCTGGCTCAGGTCGAGGCCGAGATCCGCGACCAGCGCGCGCGCCTGGATACGGCTACCGCCCGCCTCGATGTGGAGCGCGGGCGGCTGGGGGCGCTCGCCGCCGAGAAGGCATCGCTGCTGTCGGCAACCGAGAGCCGGGCCGCCGGCGCCGCCGATCGCCTGCGAACCCTCGCCGACTCCGCCCGTTCGCTGCGCGAGTTGCTGTCCGGGCTCGAGATCGAGCGGGCCCGCGAGCGCGACGAGCAACAGCGTCTCGCAACCCTGGTGCGGCCGGCGGAACCGCCCGCGGACATCCCGGTCCCAGCCGTCCCCGGAGCAGCCGCTCCGGACCTCCCGGCGGCCGGCCCGGCGGCGGCGGACGCGGCCACCACCATGATACCGTTGCCCACCGCGCGGCCCGATCGCACCGCCGACGGCGCCACCCCGGAAGCCTCCGCCTCGCTGCTTGCCATGCTGCCCGCTGCACCACCGATCACCAGCGCCAAGGGTCAGCTGTTCCGGCCGGTGGCCGGGTCGGTTACGCACCGCTTCGGGCAGCGCCACCCGGACGGCCTACGCAACCGCGGTCTCGTGCTCGCGGCCCGCGACGGCACCACTGTGGTCGCGCCCTATGACGGGAGCGTGATCTACGCCGGAACCTTCGATGGGTTCGGCCTCATTTTGATCATTGAACACGGCCAGGGATATCATACCCTGCTCGCTGGACTTGGCCGAATCGGACTGCTGGCCGGCCAACGTGTGCTCGCCGGCGAACCCGTGGGGGCGATGCCGTCGCGGCGGGGCGGCGGTGGCGGCGACGCCCCCGAGTTGTACGTGGAGCTTCGCCACAATGGTGACCCGATTGACCCATTACCCTGGTTTTCGGGACTGACCGGAAAGGCTAAAGGATGACCCCCCCAGTGACCCGCCCCCCGCTCCTCGGCCGATCGCTCGTCCGGCGTCTCGGTGCCGCCGTGACTGCCGTGGCCCTGCTCGGCGGACTTGCCGTGGCCGGCTCCAGTCATCTCGGCGCGCAGACCAATTCGTCGGAAACTTACCGCCAGCTCAACCTGTTCGGCGCCGTGTTCGAGCGCGTGCGCGCGCAGTACGTCGAGGACGTCAGCGAGGAGAAACTGTTCGAAGCCGCCATCAACGGCATGCTGGCCTCGCTCGACCCTCATTCGTCGTTCCTGAACGCCAAGAACTACCGCGACATGCAGGTGCAGACGCGCGGCGAGTTCGGCGGGCTCGGCATCGAGGTCACCATGGAGAGCGGCTTGGTCAAGGTGGTGTCGCCGATCGACGACACACCGGCAGCCAAGGCCGGCCTGCAGCCGAACGACCTGATCAGTCACCTGGACGGCGAAGCGGTGCTGGGCCTGACCCTGTCCGAGGCGGTCGAGAAGATGCGCGGCAAGGTCGGTTCCGGCATTACGCTCACGATCCGCCGCGGCGAACTTGAGGCGTTCGACGTCAAGATCGAGCGCGCGGTGATCACCATCCGCTCGGTGCGCCACCGCACCATCGGCGACATCGGCTATGTCCGCATCACCACCTTCAACGAGCAGTCGACCGCCGGTCTGCAGGACGCCGTCGCTGCGATCAAGGGCGAACTCGGCGACAAGTTGCACGGCTTCGTTATCGACCTGCGCAACAACCCGGGCGGCCTGCTCGATCAGGCGATCTCGGTGTCCGACGCGTTCCTGGAACGCGGCGAGATCGTGTCGACCCGCGGCCGCGACGACGAGAACTCCAGTCGCGCCAACGCCGAGCCCGGAGACGTGACCGGGGGCGCGCCGTTGGTGGTGCTGATCAACGGCGGCTCGGCCTCGGCTTCGGAAATCGTGGCGGGCGCCCTGCAAGACCACCGCCGAGCCATCATTCTCGGCACGCAGTCCTTCGGAAAGGGATCGGTGCAGACCATCATCCCGCTCCAGGGGTACGGCGCCATGCGGCTGACCACGGCGCGTTACTACACGCCGTCGGGCAGTTCGATCCAGGCCAAGGGGATCACCCCCGACATCATCGTCGAGCCTGCCAAGATCGAGAAAATCGATCAGCAGCGCGGGCGCCGGGAGTCGGATCTGCGCGGTGCGCTGGTCAACCCCGACGGCGTGATCCCGATCAAGCCGGGCCAGGAGGCACCCGCCGCGAAGCCGGAGGATTCAAGCATCGGAACCGACGCGAACCAGCCGGGTGAGGTGGAAGACTACCAGTTGGCCCGGGCAATCGACCTGCTGCGAGGCATCCACCTGTACCAGGCGCGGGTGGTGAACTGAGGCCCAGACGCCGACCGTGAAGCTGCCCTCGATACGGCTTCCCTTTCTCAAGCGGCGGGCGACGTCGCCGATCTCCGACGTCGACGATCCGCTCGCCGACGACGATCAGCCCGCGTTCCGACCCGCGCGCTCCAGAGGGCGCGGGATCGTCGGCGTCCTGACCGCGGTTGCGACCGTATGCCTTGCCGTTCTGGTGATCGGCGGCACCGGGGCGATGCTTGGATAGTTGCTGGTTAACGCCGAGACGACCGAGGCACGACGGCTCCTGCAGCGGCCGCAGCTGACCGTGCCGATCCTGGCGGAAGACGAGGTGCCGGAGCCCAACAGCTCGGCGGGGGGGCGGTCGGCGGTTGGCAACTCACAGGCGGCCGCGGCGGACACGCCGGGCGATGCCCCGGCGGCCGACGACACAACAGCGACGAACGGAAGCGGCACGGCTAACGACGCGACGGACGCCGACACCGTACCGGCCGACGGCGTTCGCCTGGCGGCGGTGGACCCCACCCTCCTGCAGATCAAGGACGACGCCAAGCTGCCGATCATCGGAATCGACGGACGTCAGCCCTGGTCAACCTACGGCCGGCCCTTCAACCTCGACGATTCCCGGCCCCGCGTCGCCGTCGTGGTGGTCGGGCTCGGTCTCAGCCGCGAGGAGACCGACCGGGCGATCTCCGATCTGCCCGGCGCGATCAGCGTCAGTTTCTCGCCATATTCGCGGGATCTGGAGAACCAGATGGCGCGCGCCCGCCGAGCGGGCCACGAAACCCTGATCGATCTGCCGATGGAGCCTCTCGACTTTCCGAGGGACGATCCGGGACCGTCCACATTGCTCACTTCCCTGTCGCTGGTCGACAATTTGAACCGGTTGGAGTGGGTGCTCGGCCGGGCACCGGGGTATGTCGGGGTGATCAGCTGGATGGGATCACAGTTCACCACGGTCGAAGACGCCTTGATGCCCGTGCTCGATGAACTGCGGCAGCGCGGACTGCTGTTCGTTGACAGCCGCGGGTCGTCGCGGAGCATTGCCACCGAGCTGGCTTCGTCGATCCAACTGCCCCGTGCCTTCAACAACGCGTTCGTCGACGCCACGCCTTCTGTCAACGCGATCGACCGGGCGCTGGCCGGGCTCGAATCCATCGCCCGCCAGCAGCGCTACGCGGTCGGCATCGCACGGCCACTGCCGGTAACCCTTGACCGGATTGCGCGCTGGGCCGGCACGCTGGAGGGCAAGGGAATTGCGCTGGCGCCGGTCTCCGCGATCGCCGATCGTCAGCGCCTGCGCTGAGCGCACGCCTCGACAGCCAGCCGGAAGGGAATGCCATGACGGACCGCGCCTCCCTGCCCTACCGTCCCTGCGTCGGCGTGATGCTGTTCGACGCTCGCGGCCGGGTGTTCGTCGGCCGGCGCATCGACACGCCGGACGCCTGGCAGATGCCGCAGGGTGGCATCGACGAGGACGAAACCCCCGAGGCGGCAGCGTTGCGCGAGCTGGAAGAGGAGATCGGCACCACCAAGGTGGCACTCGCCGGCGGTACCGCCGGCTGGCTGACCTACGACTTGCCGGACGAGCTGGTCGGCCGAGTATGGGGCGGGCGCTGGCGCGGCCAGCGGCAGAAGTGGTTCGCCTGCCGCTTCCTCGGCGACGACGCCGACATTCGCCTGGAGACAGGGCATCCGGAATTCAACGCTTGGCGGTGGGTGGAGCTGGACCAACTGACCACGCTGATCGTCCCGTTCAAGCGCGCGATCTACGCGGCCGTGGTCGCCGAACTCGGGCCGGTCGTGCGGCAGGCTGCCGCAAATCCCGCCTGACCGGAAGCAGCCACGGCAATCGCGGCGTTTCTAATCCCGCGGCCTCGGCGTACACTCCAAGAACCGGACTGTGGGGAACGGGCATGCGGGGAATAAACCTGCCTCAGACCTTCGAGAGGAGGGGAACGACGGTTCCCTTGCACCAGAAGGATCTCGCCCACACCCGGGTCCGCGAGTATTTTCACGGCGAGGATCGACTTCTGGAAGCGGTGATTCCGAACTATTCGGGCACCCGGCGCGGCGAACTGGTGGTGGTGCCGTGGGAGCAGATCACCCAATTGGCGACCCTGGACCAGCGCGACGTCTGCGTCCACGAGCGCATCCTCGAAACCTCCAGCACCCGTGACCTCGACCCCATCAACGTGCGCGACATCTGCCTGGCCGCCGATGTCGAGCTGGGCGGCGATCCGGCGATCCGCTCGGCGGCGAAGGAGGCGGTGGAACGCGACGCCCAGGATCGCGCCATGGTGCGCCTGTCGTGCATCTCCCAGCTCACGCGCGAGTGCGGCATGGCCAAGGGCGACATGTTGATGGCGCGCACCAACACCCGCACCCTGATGGACTTGATGGGCGCCGAGTCCGGGCGCCAGCGCATCGACCTCGACCTGCTGATCGAGCGGGTCATGATCTTCGCCGCCGAGCGCGGCAAGTGCACGGTGAACGACGCCAAGAGCTACCTCGACCCGCTGGTCGGGATGATCACGCCGTTCGGAAACGTCACAGCCAAGGGTGAGGATAAGAACAACGGCTTCCTCTACCAGCAGCACACCCGGCTGCTGCAGCTCAGGGTCGAGCTGGCCGCCTATCGACCACGGGTTCGTGAGGAACTCGACCATCAGGTCGGGTACATCCTGGAAGCTGCCGACGAATGCATCGGCTACGTCAACGAACGGCTGCGCGCGCTGAACGAACTGCTCGGGTCGCTCGCAGACCTGTTCAACCAGAACCTATCGTCGATCGACCGCCTCGACCGTCTGCGCCGCGACGTCGGCTACGGCCTCGACGGCTGGGACGACCTGATCCGGTTTTGGAGCGACGCCCACGCCGGTCGTGACGCCATCGGCGGCGATCGGGCGATGGAGCGGGCGCTTCTCCGATTGTCGGGTTACGCGCCGCGCATACCGGTCAAGGAACTGCATCCCGACCACGAACTGGTGAAGAAGGGCTCCCGATACGAGCAGGCCCGCGTCAAGATGGTCAGCCAGATGCACAGCTGGGAAAACGACCAGCTCGATTCGGAACTGCAGTCCAGGGTCGAGGAAGGCCGCAAGCGACGGCCGCACACCCGGATGGTGAAGATGACTCCGGAAGCCGACCGCGAACCGCCGCCGGATCCCAAGGCAAGCGGCTGATAGCCGTTTCCCGACGGCGCCAGACGGCTCGCGGCTACTTCCGGATCCAGCGCCCGGCCGCGTCCATCACGAAGGTGCCGGGGGCCGCGCGCGCGATGAGCTTCTGGCCGGCCAGCGCTTCGACCTGGTCTCTCGGGACGTTGTTCTGGCGGGCGACCGCGTCGTAAGCGACCCGGCGTTCGGCGTTGATCTGATCCACCAGGGCCCGGGCCTCCGCCGGCGCTGCCGCGTCCACCAGCCCGACATAGCCGTCGCGGCGCTCGCCGATCCAGCCCTGCGCCTTGGCGGCGTCGAGTTCGAGCGCCCGCGCCGGCGTCGCCCCGAGCGCCGCCCACGCGGCCAGCCCGGCCAGTGCCGTCACCAGGGTCCGTCGGCCGAGCCGCATCGCCGTCTCCTCAGAAGATCTTCTTGTCGCTGGTGAACAACTGCTCGAGGTCGCGCTCCACCTTGATGCGGACCTCCTGCTCGATCTTGATGTTCAGGTTGATGGTGATCGGATCCTTCGGCGCTTCCAGGACCACCCTCGGCTCGCAAGCGCCGATCCCCAGCAGCAGCGCGACCGCCAGGATCGCGCGACCCCACTCAGCCGCCACCGGACGCCTCGAACCGCCGCCGGATGACGTCTGTGAGGCCGAGGCTGCGCCGCAGATTGCCGAACAACTGGTCAAGCGCGCCGGTGAGGGTGACGTTGAGCGCGATCGGGTAGCCGTCGTAGAGATCGGGATTTGCACCACGCAGCCTGATTTTCACGTCGAATGGCTCCCCCGGGCGCCCGTCGGCCTCAACCTCGAAGGACTCGTAAACGAAATTGCGAATCGCCTTGAGCAGCAGGCTAACCTCCTCACCGGAATCCTGCAACGCGGAGGCACGCTCCTCCGGCTGGTAGCGCAGGCTGCCGCCCCCGGCCCGGGCCACGAGGCGGGCTTGCCGAACCGACAGCCCGGTTGCCGGATCCCACAACAACGGCAGCCAGCCCGACAGTATTCCCGTGGCCGACAACCCGTCGAGGTCCACCGCTTGCGCCAGCAGGGCGGCGTCCACGTCCTCGATGGTCAGGACGATCGGTACCGGCTGCTGGCCGTCGAGGGGCACCGCCAAATCGGTGGCGGTGACCAGACCCCCGGCAAACCGACCCTCGACGGCCTCCAGACGCAGGATTCGCTCCGGCTCCAGCCGGAAGCGGATCCGCGGCGCCTCGACCGGCACCCCGATATCGATCGCGGTCGCCGTCAGCACCTGGCCAGGGGCGGTCGCCGGGGGATCCACCTGGGTCAGGGCGATCGAGCCGGCCAGACCGGCGACGGTGCCGAGCGACCCGGAAAAGCCGAGGTTGTCCAGCGTCAGGGTCAACGGGTCGTCGGGCGGCACTGCCTCGCCCGGCCAGCGCACGCGACCGGCGAGCGCGATCTCCCCGGAGGCGTGGCGGAACAGCGCGGCCGCGGTCGGTGACAGGTCGGCGGGCTGCAGTCCACCAGGCACGAAGCGGATCGGAAACAGCGTCAGCCCGGCCTCGCCGCGGCCGGAACCCGGCGAGTGCCGGCCGGCGGCGTCGAGGACGAAGGCCCCGTCGGCGCCGCGCAGCGTCGCCTTGAACACCAGCCGGTCGGGCTCCGCCGCCGTGGCCACGCCGCGCGCCGCGCCCTGGAGCGACAGCGGCACGAAACGCGCCAGCCGCGCCTGGTCGACGATGCGCCGGGCGGCGACGTCGATCCGGTCGAGCCGGACCCCGGCGGATGTGAGCTCCAGGCGGGCGTCGACCGCCAACCCCTCGAGGGTCAGGTCGAGCGGCGCCACCAGCGCCGTGGCGCCGTTCAGCCGCGCCCGCACCTGACCGCCGCTGCCCGACGGTTCGAGCCAAGCCTCCGCGGTGACCCTGGCTGACCCCAGGGAAACACTCCAGGCGTCCGGCTCGACCGAGGCGACGACAAGTGGCTGGAGATCCAGCGGCAGCCTCAGCTCGATCGGACCGGCGCCGGACGGCAGGGTAAGCACCGGGCTGTCGGAGGCCGCCAGCCGGGCCGCGAACCCGTGCGTGGGCGCCAGCGGCGCCGCTGGCGCCAGGCGTTCTACGGCGAGGCGCCCGGGTTCAGTGAGGCGGACCACGATGCCCCTGGGATCCGGATCGATGCGCCCGGCCGCCGAGATCTCCGCGCCGCCGATACCGAGGCCGGGCGCGTTCGCCCTGAGGTCGATCGCAAAGCCGCCCGACGGTCCCTCGGCCGCCACCACGAGCCCCTCGATCCGGGCGCGAAGCCGCTCGATCTCGACGCCGCGGCCGTGAACGCCGGAGACCTCGGCGTCGGCGTGTGCCACCCGCGCCAGGTCCCAGCCCCGCTGCCCCCGATGAAACGCGGCGGAGGCATCCACGAAGGCGGAGCCGGTCTCGCCGGCGGTCATGCGGATCGGACCGGCGATCTCGGCCCGGGCGTCGCCGAACGGCGCCTCCAGCATTGCCCGGAATGCCGACGCGTCGGAGCCGAACTCGAGGCGCAGCGGGCCGGCCGGAATCCAGTCCCCAGCCAAGCCGGGCGCGGCTTCGGCGAGGACCGCGTCGAAGCCGGCCGGGCCGGCCGTCTCGACCGCCAGCCGGCCCGCCGCGAGGGCGAGCGCCAGGCGCGCCTCGCC
>CAYNFA010000117.1:0-9040 GCA_964396345.1 uncultured Thalassobaculum sp. | reverse complement strand
GACGATGCCACCATCCCGGAGCTGCCGAACCACTATCGTGGGAAGGTGCGCGACAACTACGACCTGCCGGACGGCCGGCGGATCCTGATCGCCACCGACCGGTTGAGCGCCTTCGACATCAGCCTGGCGGCGATCCCGTTCAAGGGCGAGGTGCTGACCCGCACGGCACGGTACTGGTTCGAGAAGACCGGCGACATCTGCCCGAACCATGTACTCGAATACCCGGACCCGAACGTGGTCGTCGCCCGGCGGCTGGACATTCTGCCGGTCGAGATCGTGGTGCGCGACTACCTGGCCGGCACCACCTCGACCTCGATCCTGTCGATGTACAAGGCCGGCAAGCGCGAGATGTACGGCATCCGCCTGCCCGACGGGCTGGCCGACAACGCCCGGCTGCCCGAGACCATCATCACCCCGACCAGCAAGGCCGCCTACGGCGCCCATGACGAACCGCTGACCGCGGCCGAGATCCTGGAGCGCGGGCTGTTGACCACCGCCCAGTGGGAAGAGGTCTGCGGTCACGCCCTCGCCCTGTTCGCCCGCGGTCGCGAGGTCGCCGCGCAACGCGGGCTGATCCTGGTCGACACCAAGTACGAGTTCGGCACCGACGCCGACGGCAACATCGTGCTGGCCGACGAGATCCACACCCCGGACAGCAGCCGCTACTGGTTCCAGGAGAGCTACGAGGACCGGGTCGGCTGCGGCGAGCGGCCCGAGAGCTTCGACAAGGACTTCATGCGGAACTGGGTGGCGGCGCGCTGTGACCCGTACAAGGACCCGATCCCAGCGATCCCGGACGACGTGATCCTGGCGACCGCCGCGGTCTACATCCGAGCCTTCGAGACGATCACCGGCCAGACGTTCGAGATCCCGGCGATGGACGGCACCGTCCTCGACCGCATCCGGCGGAATCTGGCGAAGTACTTCTGAGCCGGCCGGCCCCCGGGTCGCCGCGATCGGCGCCCCGGGGGTCGAGGAGCGGCGGATGGGCCGCCGCCCTCTACTCCGCCGCTGCTGCGGCCGCCCGCCGGGCGCGCCAAGCCGATACCACCGGCCAAAACGCAGAGACCGCGGTCAGCAGCAGGAACGACACCACGATCGGGCGGTCGAGGAAGCGCAGCCAGTCGTGGTCGAAGATGATCAGCGACTGCTTGAGGCTGTTCTCCACCAGTTCGCCGAGGATCAGCCCCATGATGATCGGCGCCGCCGCGAAGCCGTAGCGCTTCAGCACGAACCCGAGCAGGCCAGCGCCGACCATGATCCACACGTCGAGCACCGACTGCTCCAGCGCGTAGGCGCCGATGCAGGCCATGATGAACACCGACGGCCACAGGAAGCGGATCGGGATCAGCGTGACCCGCGCGAACAGCTTGGCGCCGATCAGGCCGAACACGCCGAACACGATGTTGGCGAGCAGCATGGCGAGGAAGATCGCGTACAGCAACGTGGGGGTCTCGGTGAACAGATGCGGCCCCGGCCGCAGGCCGTGGACCAGCAGGGCGCCGAGGATGATCGCGGTGGTGGCGCTGCCGGGGATGCCGAGCGCCAGGGTCGGCACCATGGCGGCCCCGGTGGCGGCGTTGTTGGCGGCCTCGGGCCCAGCCACGCCGCGGATGTCGCCCTTGCCGAACAGCGACTTGTCCTTGGCCCATCGCTTCGCCTCGTTGTAACCGATCATGGCGGCGACGGTGCCGCCCTCAGCCGGCAGCAGCCCGATGAAGGTGCCGATCCCGCACGACCGCGCGATGGTCCCAAAGCACTTCCGGAAGTCGGCCCAGGCCGGCAGCTTGACCGCGTCGAGGGCGGCGCGGATCTGCACCTGATCGAGCTTGCCGGCCTGCGTGAGGAACTCGCAGCCGGCGAACAGCCCGATCATGACCGGGATGAAATGGATGCCCTCCGACAGTTCCCAGAACCCGAAGGTGAAGCGGTCGACGCCGGTGGTGAAGTCCATGCCGATGGTGGCGAGAAGCACCCCGAAGGCGCCGCCGATCAGGTTCTTGACCGCCGATTCACCGCTGATCGTCGCCAGCATCGACAGCCCGAACAGCGCCAGCGCGAAGTATTCCGGCGGGCCGAAATCGTAGGCGACGCGCGCCAGCAGCGGGGCCGCGACGATCAGCACCACCACGCTGAACAGCCCGCCGATGACGCTCGACACCGCCGCCATGCCGAGCGCGAGGCCGGCACGGCCCTGCTGGGCCAGCGGATAGCCGTCGAAGGCGGTCGCCGCGGCCGGCGGCGCGCCCGGGGCGTTGACCAGGATCCCGGTGATCGAGCCACCATAGGTGCCGGCGCAGTACAAGGCGCTCAGCAGCGCGATCGCCGGGATCGGCTCCATCGTCAGCGTGAACGGCAGCAGCAGGGCGGTCGCCATCGTCGAGCTGAGGCCCGGCATGGCCCCGACCAGCACGCCGCCGATGGTTCCGACCAGCACCACGCCGAGCAGGTAAGGATCGAGGAAGGCGGCACCGGCGGCGAGAAACGCGTCCATAGTCCTACCCGATCGCGATCAGTTGATGCCCAGCAGGCCGGGGTCGAAGTGCACCCCGAGGCCGAGCACGAAGACGACGTAGACCACGGCCGGGAACAGCACCGCGTACGGGATCACCAGGCGCCAGCGCCGCTCGCCCCACAGCACCGGCATCAGCAGCCCGAACAGCCCCATGGCGGCGATAAAGCCGAGGGTGTCGAAGGCGACCACGAACGCCACCATCATCGCCGCCGTCGCCGGCACCATAGGCTTGATCGGCCACTTGCGGGGGGAGTCCAGGCGGAACGAGGTCACCGCCAGCACCGCCGCCAGCACCGCGATGGCCGCCAGCACCAGCCGCGGGAAGGTCGCCGGCTGGACGTTCTGGGCGACCGCCGCCGGCGCTTCGTCAAAGCCGAGGGTGATGCCGTAGGTGACGGCGCAGAACGCCAGCAGCGCGCCTGCGATTACGAGGTCGCGGGGGATGCGGGCCGCCGCAGCGGCCCGCTCCTGCCCCGGGGGCATGCCCATGACGGCCGGCCTCAGAGCATGCCGAGCTCGGTCAGCGCGGTGGTGCTCTCCTCGTATATCCGCCGGATCTGCTTGTTCCAGACCTCGCGGCCGGCGACGCTCGACAGCGGCATGCCGCTGGTGGTCAGGTAGTTCTGGTAGATCGGGTGCTTCATCGCCTTGACCATGCCCTCCTCGAGCCTGGCCATGCGGTCCTCGGGGACGCCCGACAGCACCGCGAAGCCGCGCACCGTCGAGGCGAGCGCGTCGATGCCCTTCTCGCGCGCCGTCGGCACGCCCGGGAGTGAGGCAATCGGCTCCTCCGACAGGCAGGCGACGCCGCGGATCTCGTTGGCCGTGAACTGCGACTCGCCCTCGGCGTAGTTCAGTAGCGCCACGTCGACGTTGCCGCCGACCAGGTTGGTGACGATGTCGCCACCGCCCTTGAACGGGACGATGGTGTAGGGGATTCCGCCGGCGGCCTTGGCGAAGTTGTGGATGCCGACATGGTCGGCGCCGCCCGCGAAGGTGGTGCCCCATTTGAGGCCGCCCTTGGCGTCCTTCGAGGCGGCCAGCAGGTCATCCAACGTCTTGATCTTGCTGTTCACATTGACGGCGATGACGGTCGGGTCGTCGGTGGCGCGGGCGATCCCGACCAGATCGTCGATGGCGATCGGCACCTTCTTCTGGATGATCTGGAAGATGTGCGACTGGGTGATGGTCATCACCGTGTAGCCGTCGCGCGGCTGGCTGTTGGTGTACATCAGCGCCGCCGAGCCGCTGCCGCCGCGCTTGCTGACGACGACCAAGTCCTGTTTGAACTCGGCCCGCCCCCGCAACATCATCATGCGGGTGGTGATGTCGGTGCCGCCGCCGGGACCGGCGTGGGTGACCATGTTGATCGACTGCGAGGGGAACTCATCGGCAGCGAAGGCCGGTCGCCCAAGGTTCGGCAGCAGCAACGCGCCGGCGCCGGCCGCGGCACCCTGAAGCAGTGTCCGGCGCGATGGCCGCACTGGAAGCGTCGTCATGGTTTCCTCCTCTGATGGCCGGGTGACGTGCCGTCGCCGGCCGCCCCCTTGTTGATGCCGGACCTCGGGCCCGGGCTCTTGTTGTCGTCGGGCCCTCGCGGCAAGGCGGGCAGCCCGTAGGTGGACCGGCGGCTCAGCCGGTCAGTCGGCTCCTCAGGTCAGGCGCCCCCGGCGGTTCCGACACCGCGTCGACCGAGGACACGTCGAGCGTCCCAAGGAAGCGCTTGCAGCCTTGCTCGCAATGGAAACGCCCGGCCTCGCGCGCCGCAGCGACGTCGCTGCGCTCGATCGCATTGAGGATGTCGCGATGCTCCGCCAGCGAGGCGGCGATGCTCGGCACCTTGGACAGGCCGCGGCGTCGGAACAGGTGCATCTCCTTGACGATGCCCTCGTAGACCGAGCGCGCCCTGGCGTTGCCGGCGAGTTCGAGGATGGTGGCGTGGAACTCGACGTTCAGCCGGTAGTAGGTGTCGAGCGCATCCTCGCGGACCGCCGTCTCCATGCCCTCGACCTGGGCCAGCAGTGTCGCCATGACCGGCCCGGTCGGGCGACGCGCCACCCGCTCGCAGGCGAGCGCGAAGATAGTGCCGCGCAGCTCGTACAGGCCGACGACCTCGTCGAGCCCGATGCTGCGCACGATGGCGCCGCGGTTGGCGTTGATCTCTACCAGACCGGCGCGTTCCAGCCCCCGCATCGCCTCGCGCACCGGGCCGCGGCTGACGCCCAGGCTCTCGGCCAGGGCGGCCTCGCCGATGCGCTCCCCGGCCTTGATCTCGCCGGTCAAGATGCGCCGCTCGATCTCCTGGTGGACGCGCGTGGTCAGCGTCGCGAACTCGCGGGCGTGGAACGGCTTGCCGGTGTCCGAGGGCATGTCGCCTCCCAATCTTTCGTGCGACGGTAGATTCCAGACAGTTTATTGTCAACAATCCGACAAACCGATACGGTGCTTGCGCAAGCGCCCGGCACCCGGCCCAATCCAGGGTGCGAGCACAAGCGATCCGGAGGAGATCCGTATGACCATCGAGCGAGCCAGCACCGCGCTGTCGCGGTTCAAGGTCCTGGACCTGACCCGTGTCCGGTCGGGGCCGACCTGCGTGCGCCAGCTGGCGGACTGGGGCGCCGACGTCGTCAAGGTCGAGATGCCGGTGACCGACGATTCCGGCCAACTGGGCGGACCGCGCTCGGGGTCGGACTTCCAGAACCTGCACCGCAACAAGCGCAGCCTGACCCTGGACCTGAAGAAACCGGAGGGGCTGGAGGTGTTCCGGCGCCTGGCGAAGGACGTCGACGTGATCGTCGAGAACTTCCGGCCCGACGTGAAGCACCGCCTCGGCATCGACTACAAGACGCTCAGCACCGACAACCCCGGCCTCGTCTACGCCAGCATTTCCGGCTTTGGCCAGGACGGCCCGTACCGTGACCGGCCCGGCTTCGACCAGATCGCCCAGGGCATGGGCGGGCTGATGTCGATCACCGGCAAACCGGGCGAGGGGCCGATGCGGGTCGGCATCCCGATCGCCGACCTGACTGCCGGGATCTTCGCCGCCCAGGGCATCCTGCTGGCGCTGCTGGAGCGCGAGGTCTCGGGCAAGGGGCAGTGGATCCAGACCTCGCTGCTACAGGCGCAGATCTTCATGCTCGACTTCCAGGCGGCGCGCTGGCTGGTCGACGACGAGGTGCCGAAGCAGGCCGGCAACAACCACCCGACCAGCATACCCACCGGGGTGTTCACGACCGCCGACGGCTACATGAACATCGCGGTCGCCGGGCAGGAGATCTGGCTGCGGTTCTGCCGCAGCATCGACCGGATGGACCTGGCCGAGAACCCGGACTACGCCGACGGCAAGCTGCGCTCCAAGAACCGCGACGCCCTGAACGCCGAGATCGAGGCGGTGACCCTGACCCGCCCGACCATGGAGTGGGTCGAGCGCTTCAACGCCGCCGGGGTGCCGTGCGGCGAGATCAACACCATCGACCAGGTGTTCGCGAATCCGCAGGTCGAGCATCTCGGCATCGCCCAGCCGGTGACCTCGCAGGAACGCGGCGAGACCCGGCTGGTCGGCCAGCCGATCATCATGAGCCGGACCCCGAGCCGGATCGCCGCCCCGCCCCCGACCGCTGGCCAGCACGGCGAGGAAGTGCTGCGCGGCGTCGGCTACGGCGACGACGACATCGCCCGGCTGCGCGCCGCCGGCGTCATCTGAGAGGACCAGCAGTCATGACCGAGAAAGTACTGAGCCGGGTCGACGGAGCGATCGGACGGATCGTCTTCAATAACCCCGAGAAGCGCAACGCCGTCTCGCTGGAGATGTGGGAACTGGTGGATGCGGCACTCGACCGATTCGGCGCCGACGACGCCGTGCGGGTGATCATCCTGTCGGGCGCCGGCGGCAAGGCGTTCGTGGCCGGCGCCGACATCTCGAAGTTCGAGAGCGAGCGCGCGACCGCGGAAGCGGTGCGTCTCTACAACGAGACCACGGCGCGGGTGTACTCGAAGGTCCACAACCACCCCAAGCCGGTGATCGCCCAGATCGACGGGTTCTGCGTCGGCGGCGGCACTGCGCTGGCGGTGTGCTGCGACCTGCGGGTGTGTGGCGACGGCTCGCAGTTCTCGGTCCCGGCCGCCAAGCTCGGTCTCGGCTACGGCTATGCCGGCATCGAGCGGCTGGTGGCGCTGGTCGGGCCGTCCTTCGCCAAGGAGATCTTCTTCACCGCCGACCGGTTCAGCGCCGAGGACGCCCGCACCATGGGCCTGGTCAATCGGGTGGTCCCGGACGGCGAGGTCGAGGCGTACTGCACCACGCTCGCCGGGCGCATTGCCGAGAACGCGCCGCTGACGGTCGGGTCGGTGAAGGTCATCGTCGGCGAGACCCTGAAGCCGGAATCGGCGCGCGACCTGCAGCTCTGCGCCGATCTCGTGAAGCGCTGCTTCGACAGCAAGGACTACATCGAAGGCCGGCGCGCCTTCATGGAGAAGCGCAAGCCGCAGTTCGTCGGGGCCTGAGCGCCATGCTGTACGCGCTCGACGGCAAGTCCCCGGTCTACGATCCCGCCGAAAGCTGGATCGCGGACACCGCCGCGGTGGTCGGCGACGTGGTGATCGAGGCCGACGCCAGCGTCTGGTTCGGCGCGGTGGTCCGCGGCGACAACGCGCGGATCCACATCGGGCGCGGCAGCAACGTGCAGGACGGCGCGGTGCTGCACGTCGACCCGGGATTCCCGCTGACCCTCGGCGAGAACGTCTCGGTCGGTCATCTGGCGATGCTGCACGGCTGCACGGTCGGCGACGGCTCGCTGATCGGCATCGGGGCGGTGGTCCTGAACGGCGCCCGGATCGGCGCCGACTGCCTGATCGCCGCCAACGCCCTGATCACCGAGGGCAAGGAGATCCCGCCGCGCTCGGTGGTGATGGGCGCCCCCGGCAAGGTCGTGCGCGAACTCAGCGACGAGGATCTTGAGCGCATCCGCCGGCCGGCACGTAGCTATGTCGAGCGCATGCGGCTGTATCGCGATACCCTGCGTCGGGTTCCCCGAGGCTGAACGGGCCTCGGTCAAGGGTTGGCTAGACAATCGAAGAGAGGTGATACTGATCCTCGGAGTCCGCTCCGGACGTCGAGGCCCAACGGCCCAACCACAAGAAAATTTCAAGTCTGTTCCAAGGAGGAAGCCCATGCGATCGATGCGTTCCATGATGCTGTGCGCAACTGCGCTGGCGGTGTCGATGACCTTGACCGCCGCCGCCCATGCCCAGACCGTGCTTCGGCTCGGCCACGTCGCCGAGGTCGGCTCGCATTTCGACCTCGCCGGCAACGAGTTCGCCAAGCGGGTCAAGGAGAAGAGCGGCGGCAAGATCGAGGTGCAGGTGTTCCCGTCGAGCCAGCTCGGCAGCGACAAGGACATGCTGCAGAAGATGAAGCTCGGGCAGATCGACTTCTTCATCCCGTCGTCGATCATGTCGTCGGTCACCCCCGAGTTCGGCGTGTTCGACATGCCCTACATCATCAAGGATCGGGCGCACGCCACGCGGGTGATGGAGAAGCTGGGCGACAGCCTGTTCCGCCCGAAGGCCGAAGCCAAGGGCGTGAAGATCCTCGGGTTCTGGGAGAACGGCTTCCGGCACATCACCAACAACGTCCGGCCGATCGTGAAGCCGGAGGATCTCCAGGGCGTGAAGCTGCGCACGCCGCGCGGCGAGTGGCGCGTGAAGATGTTCCAGTCCTACGGCGCCAACCCGTCGCCGATGGCGTTCTCCGAGGTGTTCACGGCCCTGAAGACCGGGGTGATGGACGGCCAGGAGAACCCGCTGATCAACGCCTGGAGCGCGAAGTTCTACGAGGTCCAGAAGTACCTTTCGATGACCGGGCACGTGTACATCCCCGCCTACCTGGTCACCTCGCCCAAGACCTTCGCGGAATGGCCGGCCGACGTGCAGAAGATCATCGCCGAGACCGCCGACGAGATGCGGCCGTTCGCCCTGGAGGCCGGCAAGAACTTCGACGACGACCTGCTCGGCAAGCTCGAGGCGAAGGGCATGGCGGTGAACGAGGCCGACAAGGACGCCTTCGTGAAGGCATCCGCCGCCATCTACGAGGAGTTCGGCACCAAGGTCGAGGGCGGCAAGGCCCTGATCGACCAGTTCCTGGCGCTGCGCGGCTGACGCTGCGCCACGCCTGACGCCGATCCGGCGGCCACGCCCTTCAGCGGCGTGGCCGCCGTAGCGCCGTTCACCGATCCTCGCCGGAGCTGCCGTCACCATGATATCCCGCCTTCGCCATACGCTTGACGTGACCCTGCAGTGGATCATGGTCGGGCTGATGATCCTGCTCACCGTCATGGTGGTCGTCGCCGTCATCTATCGAAAGACCGGCGCCTCGCTCGTCTGGTACGACGAGGTGGCCTCGGTGATGCTGGCCTGGATCACCTACTATGGCGCGGCGCTCGCCGCACTCCGCCGCCAGCATCTCGGCTTCGACGGCCTAATCCTGCGGATGCCGGTCAACATCCGCATGGTGGCGGTCGCGGTCTC
>CAYNFA010000116.1:0-9054 GCA_964396345.1 uncultured Thalassobaculum sp. | reverse complement strand
TGGATGAGGCGCAGTTGGTCCAGGACATGAAGTACCTGGAGATCGGCCAGCAGGAGGGCGCCAAGCTGGCGTTCGGCGGCGAACGCCTGAACCGTAACAAGGAAGGCTACTACCTGCAGCCCGCGCTGTTCACGGAGACTACCAACGACATGCGGGTCAACCGGGAGGAGATCTTCGGACCGGTCGCGACCGTGATCAGGGTGAAGGGCTACGACGAGGCGCTGTCGGTTGCCAACGACACCAGCTTCGGCCTGTCGGCGGGCATCTGCACAACATCACTGAAGCACGCCAGCCACTTCAAGCGGAACTCCGAAGCCGGGATGGTGATGGTCAACCTGCCGACCGCCGGCGTCGACTACCACGTGCCGTTCGGCGGGCGGAAGGGCTCGAGCTATGGCCCGCGCGAGCAAGGTCGTTACGCCGCCGAGTTCTACACCACGGTGAAGACCGCCTACACGCTGCCCTGATCGGGTACAGACCTACTCGGCCGCCTCCCCGCTGCTCGAAAGGCCTTCGGGGAGGCGGGCCCGCTCGAGCTTCGCGCCCGCGAAGCTGGCTCCCTGGGTCGCGCAGCCGATCAAGGTCGCGTGGCTGAGATCGGCGCCGTCGAACACCGCGTCCGAGAGGTTCGCGCCCGTCAGGTCCACGCGGCTGAATATCGCCCCCGCCGCCCGGACCCCCGACAGATCTGACGCCCACTCGCCCTTCTTCTCGCCGGATCGCGGGTCCACCAGTTGCATCGCCACCAGCGAACTGCTCTGCAGGTCGGCGTTGTCCATGGCGGCACCACGGAAGCTCGCGCCCCGAAGATCGCAACGGCTCATCTGGACCGACACCAGAATGGCGCCGCCGAACTTGGCGAACCGGAACGAGCATCGTTTGAGGTTCGCACCCGATAGGTTGGCACCGGTGAAGTCGGCCGCCGACAGGTCGGCGCCGGAGAGATTCACGCCGCTGAGGTCGCGCCCGGCGAAGCTTGCCGGCGTGCCCTTGCGGCCGCCAGAGCTGATCCAGGCGAAATGAGCGACCACCATCGTCTTCACGTCTTCCGCGAGTTCGTCCATACCGGAGGCGATCACGCAGCCCGTCAGATCGGCTCCCGACATGTCGGCGCCGTCGAGGTGGCAAGACCGCAGATCGGCGCCCGCCAAGTCGGTGTTCGCCAGCCGGGCATCGGAGAAGTTGACCTCCTGCAGGTTGGCACCGCGCAGGCTGGAACTGGTGAACGTGGCGTGTTGAAGATCGGCCCCCTTGAGGTTGGCGTGATCGAGGTTGGCGCCGTCGAAATGCGCGCCGCGAGCGGTGGCCCCCATCAGGCTGGCCCGGCTCAAATTTGTGCGAACAGCTTTGACGTTGTCGAGATCCGCACCATCCAGCCTGGTCGCGACATCCTTGCCGTCAGTCGTGCCGACCCTGGTGGCGCGAAAATCGGCGTCGGTCAGGTCGGCCGAAGACAGCTTCGCCTGCTCGAGATCGGCGCCGCGGAAGTCGGTCTTGACCAGCTTGGCCCCGGTAAGGTCGGCGGCGCGCAGCTTGGCGCCCGCCAAGGTGGCTTCGGACAGGTTGGCGCCAACGAACTGCGCGCCCCGGAAATCCGCGCCCGACATCAAGGCGCGCCGCAGATCCACGCCGTTCAGCAAGGCGCCGTTGTGGCGCGAGCCTCGCAGGTCGGCACGCTGGCCGCCAGGATAGTTGTTCAGGAAGTTGACGTGCTTGCGGATCAGGTCCGCGGTCTTCCAGTCGACGTTGTTTGGATCGAAGGACACCCTCTTGGCCTCTCACCGGCGACCATCAAACACGATGGACGGTTGGTTGCATGGTAGCAGAAATCATGGAGCGGGCTCATAGGGGGGGGCCGAAAGAGCGCGGGTCTCGAAGACCATCTGGAAGCGATCCGCGGCGTACCGGACCTGAGAGACCTGCACCGGCGTGCCGTCGGCGGCGACGTTGAGCGATTCGACGAACAGGATCGGACGCGTCCGCGGCTGCTGAAGGACCTCGGCTTCGGTCGCGTCCGGCATGCGGGCGGTTACCTTGGTGACGGCGCGTTCGTAGTCACCGAATCCGTGGGCTTCCATGACCTGCGTGATCGATCCCGACCCGGCCGAGCGGTAGGCATCCTCGAATCGCGGAAACAGCTTGGCCGGAAACCGGTGCGCCCCGAACGATACCGGCCGTGCGTCGACCTCTCCCACCGTTTCCAGGAAGATCACCGGCGCTCCGGCCCGGATCCCAAGCGCCTCCGCCACCTCGCGCTCGGCGCGCTGGCGCGTCAGGGTCAGGGCATGCCCGCCCGGCGAGCGGTTCACCCGCCGGACATTCTCGGTGAACCGCGTGCGCCGGCCGATCAGGTACTCGAGGACATTCTCGCGGACGAAGATCCCACGACCCTGCTCGACCCTGACCAGGCCGCGGTCGGCAAGGCCGCCGACAGCGCGGCGCACGGTGTGGCGATTCACCCGGAACCGCGACGCCAACTCGGCCTCGGTCGGAAGCCGGGCCCCCTCGCTCCACTGACCGCTCCTGATCTCTTCCGCCAGCGTCTGCTCGATCTGCCGCCAGACCGAAACACCGGAATCCCGATCAATCACCGCCACCGTCCAGCCCCCGTCATCAAACCTTCATTGTCACGTGCTTTACAGCCGCGGCAATCCTCACCATAGTCGGTGAAATTGATATGGATGTCTAGACAACTTCGGAAGTCGTCCATGACCACCAGACACTCCCCCGCCCCGACCACCGAGCAATCGACCGAGCGCCGCGCGCGCCAACGCTGGATGTCGGTGCTGGCGAAGGCCGACTTCGGCGACCTCGACACGCTGTGGAACAACCTGCCCTCCAAGCCCGCCTGGACCGTCGTGCGGGCGCCGGAAGTCGGCATGGTCATGGTGCGCGGCCGAGCCGGTGGCACCGGGCAACGTTTCAATCTCGGCGAGGCCACGGTCACCCGGTGTGCGGTCCAGCTCGACTACGGCGCGATCGGCTTCGGGTATGTGATGGGCAGGAACCGCCGCCACGCCGAACTGGCCGCCGCCGTCGACGCGATGCTGCAGACGCCGTCACGGCGGGACTCGCTCGAGCGCGCCATCATCGCTCCCCTAACCCTCCGGTTTGAGGAGAGTCGCCTTCGCCGCAGCCGCAAGGCCGCCGCCACCAAGGTTGAATTCTTCACCATGGTCCGGGGGAGCTAGGGGATGGCCGACACCATCGACATCCGTCCCGGGTTCACCGATCCGGTGATCGAGTCGCAGCGGGTGTTCAGGGCGGTTCTGGACGCCATGTCGCGACCTGGTCGGATCCAGTCAGTTCCGGATGGGCTGGCGCCGCCAGCCCCGCTGGCGGTCGGATCCGCCGCGTTCTGCCTCGCGCTCGCCGATCACGACACCCCGGTCTGGCTGGCGCCGAGCCTCCGAAATCCGGCCACGACGGCGTTCCTGCGCTTCCATTGCGGATGCCCGATTGTCGAGGAACCGGAGAACGCCGCCTTCGCGATCGCCGATGCGGCCGGCCTGCCGGCGCTGCACAGGTTTGCCTTGGGCAACGACGCTTGGCCCGAGACCTCGACCACCGTGGTCGTCCAGGTCGACGACCTCGAAGAGGGCGGGTCGCTTCGGCTCACCGGTCCGGGCATCGAGACGGCGCACCACCTGTCGGCGCCGGGCCTGCTTCCGGGCTTGCCGGACGAATGGGAGGCAAACCGGCAAATGTTCCCGTGCGGCGTCGACCTGGTCCTGGTCGCCGGCCGCCGGATCGCGGCCCTGCCCCGCACCACCAACGTCACCGTCGCCGCGGAGGACTGAACCATGTACGTGGCCGTCAAGGGTGGCGACCGGGCCATCGAGAATTCCCAGAAGCTGCTCGCCGAGGAGCGTCGGGGCGATCCGCGTATCCCCGAGCTCAGCCTCCCGCAGATCCAGGAGCAGATGGCGCTCGCCGTCGACCGGGTGATGACCGAGGGGTCGCTCTACGATCCGGAACTGGCGGCGCTGGCGATCAAGCAGGCACGCGGCGACCTGGTGGAGGCGATCTTCCTCCTGCGGGCCTACCGCACCACCCTGCCGCGGTTCGGCGCCGGCGAACCGCTCGACACCGCCGACATGGCGATCCGGCGGCGCATCTCGGCGACTTACAAGGATCTTCCGGGCGGCCAGTTGCTCGGCGGCAGCTTCGACTACACCCACCGCCTGCTCGATTTCGCGCTCGCCGCCGGCGACGAGCGGCCGGTGGCGGAGATCGCGCCCGACGGCGTCGAAGCCGGCATGCCGAGAGTGGTCGACATCCTCGATCATGAGGGCCTGATCGAGTTCGAGACGCCGGATGACGACGGCGATCCGGTGTTCGACCTGACCCGTGAGTCGCCGCGCTATCCAGCGGACCGCGCCGCGCGGTTGCAGAATCTGGCTCGCGGCGACGAGGGCTGGCTGCTCGGGCTCGGCTACTCGACGCAGCGCGGTTACGGCAACAACCACCCGTTCGCGGGCGAGATCAGGGTCGGCGAGGTGGCGGTCGAATTTGCGCCTGAGGAACTCGGATTTCCAATCGAGATCGGTGAGATCACCGTCACTGAATGCCAGATGGTCAACCAGTTCAAGGGCTCCGCCACGGTGCCGCCGCAGTTCACCCGCGGCTACGGCCTGACGTTCGGTCACTGCGAACGCAAGGCGATGGCCATGGCGCTGGTGGACCGCGCACTCCGAGCCCGCGACTTCGGGGAGGCGACCGAGGCGCCGGCGCAGGACGAGGAGTTCGTGATGGCGCATTCCGACAACGTCGAGGCGTCGGGCTTCGTCCAGCACCTCAAGCTGCCGCACTACGTCGACTTCCAGGCCGAGCTGGTCACCGTCCGGGCTCTGCGCCGCAAGGCCGAGGCCGCCGAGGCCATTCCCGATGCTGCCGAGTAACGCCGAGCCGGAACGAGAGAGCCGATGCCGACCGTGATCCCGCACCCGACCGCCAGCACCGCCACAAGCGCGGCGCCGAAGCGCCTCGAGGGCTACAACTTCGCCTACCTCGACGAACAGACCAAGCGGATGATCCGCCGCGCCCTGCTGAAGGCGGTCGCGGTCCCCGGCTATCAGGTGCCGTTCGGCTCGCGCGAGATGCCGCTGCCCTATGGCTGGGGAACCGGCGGCATTCAGGTGACCGCCGCCGTGATCGGCCCCGACGACACCCTCAAGGTGATCGACCAGGGCGCCGACGATACCACCAACGCGGTCAACATCCGGCGCTTCTTCGCCAAGACCGCCGGCGTCGCCACCACCGATCGCACCGTCGACGCCAGCATCATCCAGACCCGTCACCGGATTCCGGAGACGCCGCTCACCGAGCATCAGATCCTGGTCTACCAGGTGCCGATCCCGGAGCCGCTGCGCCAGCTCGAGCCGCGCGAGGCCGAGACCCGCAAGATGCACGCGCTCGAGGAATACGGCGTGATGCACGTCAGCCTGTATGAGGACATCGCCAAGTTCGGGCGCATCACCAAATCCTACAACTATCCGGTCCGGGTGAACGGCCGCTATGTGATGGCGCCGAGCCCGATCCCGAAGTTCGACAACCCGAAGATGGACCGCATGCCGGCGTTGCAGCTGTTCGGCGCGGGGCGCGAGAAGCGGCTGTACGCGGTGCCGCCCTACACCGAGGTGAAGTCCCTCGACTTCGAGGACCACCCCTTCGAGGTCGAGACCTGGGACCAGGACTGCGCACTGTGCGGCGCCGGCGACAGCTACCTCGACGAGGTGATCGTCGACGACACGGGGACCAGGATGTTCGTCTGTTCGGACAGCGACTACTGCCGCGAACGCCGGGACGCCGGTCACCGGGGCGACGGGGGCCCGACATGACCGGCGAGCGCGCTCCCCTGCTCAAGGTCCGCGACCTGAGCCACCGCTATGGCCGCAACCTCGGTTGCCGGGACGTGTCGTTCGACCTGCACCCGGGCGAGGTGCTCGGGATCGTCGGGGAGTCGGGCTCCGGCAAGACCACGCTGCTGAAATGCGTGTCCGGCCAACTGCAACCGACGACCGGGTCGATCTCCTACCGCACCCGCGACGTCGGGCCGGTCGACGTCTACGGCATGTCGGAGGCGCGCCGCCGCCTGCTGATGCGCACCGACTGGGGCATCGTCTACCAGAACGCCCGCGACGGGCTGCGAATGAAGGTGTCGGCCGGCGCCAATGTCGGCGAGCGGCTGATGGCGATCGGCGACCGGCACTACGGCCACATCCGCGCCGAGGCGGTGGACTGGCTGGAGCGGGTGGAAATGGACCTCGGTCGCATCGACGACCTGCCCGCGACCTTCTCCGGCGGCATGCAGCAGCGCCTGCAGATCGCCCGCAACTTGGTCACCAAGCCACGCCTTGTGTTCATGGACGAGCCGACCAGCGGCCTCGACGTCTCGGTCCAGGCCCGCCTGCTCGACCTCATCCGCGGCCTGGTCGGCTCGCTCGGCATCGCCTGCGTGGTGGTGACCCACGACCTCGGTGTGGTGCGGCTGCTGTCGCATCGGCTGATGGTGATGAAGGGTGGCGACGTGGTCGAACACGGCCTGACCGACCAGGTCCTGGACGACCCCCAGCACCCCTACACTCAGCTGCTCGTGTCCTCGATCCTGCCGGTATGACGCCATGACCCCGATCCTCGATGCCGACGTGATGCTGCGGGCCGAGCGTCTCGCCAAATCCTTCGTCCTGCACAACCAGGGCGGGGTGCGGATCGACGTGTTCGCCGACCTCACACTGGACGTCCGCCGCGGCGAGTGCCTGATCCTGTCGGGTCCGTCGGGTGCCGGCAAGTCGAGCCTGTTGCGCTCGCTCTACGCCAACTACAAGCCGCAATCGGGCGCCGTGCTGGTGCGGCATGGCACCGAGATCGTCGATCTCTGCACGGCCGAACCCTACCGGATTCTAGAGGTTCGACGCCGCACCCTCGGCTATGTCAGCCAGTTCCTTCGGGTGATCCCGCGGGTCCCGACCTTGGACCTGGTGACCGCCCCCCTGACCGACCGCGGCGTCGACCCCGACGAGGCGCGGGAACGCGCCGGAACCTTGCTCGCCCGGCTTCGCATCCCGCCGGCGCTGTGGCGCCTGCCGCCGGCCACCTTCTCCGGCGGCGAGCAGCAGCGGGTCAACATCGCCATGACCTTCGTGCAGGACTACCCGATCCTGCTGCTGGACGAACCGACCGCGTCGCTCGACGTCGAGAACCGGTGGACCGTCACCGACCTGATCGCCGAGGCCTGCAAGCGCGGCGCCGCGGTCGTCGGCATCTTCCACGACGCCGAGGTGCGAGCCGCCGTCGGCACCCGCTCCTATGATCTTGACGGCGGAAGGCAAGCGGCATGACCGCCGACCTGATCATCAGCAACGCCCGGCTGGTGCTGTCCGACGCGGTGGTGCTCGGCACCGTCCACGTCTCCGAAGGCCGGGTCGCGGCCGTCGACACCGCCGGAACCGGCGTGGCGGAGGCTCTCGACATCGACGGCGACTACCTGATGCCGGGTCTCGTGGAACTGCACACCGACAATTTGGAGAAGCACGTCCAGCCGCGCCCCAAGGTACACTGGCCGACGTCCTCCGCCCTGCTGGCGCACGACGCCCAGGTGGTAGCGGCCGGCATCACCACGGTGCTCGACGCCATCGCCGTCGGCGGCACCCTGACCGAGGACATCCGAGACCACATCGTGCGCGAGTCGGCCGACGCCATCCGCAGCTTCCGGGCCAGCGACCTGCTGCGCGCCGACCACCACTTGCACATGCGGTGCGAGGTCGCCCACAAGGACGTGCTGGGCCTGTTCGAGCCCTTCAAGGACGACCCTCTGGTGCGGCTGGTCTCACTGATGGACCACACCCCGGGCCAGCGCCAGTTCGTCAACCTCGACAAGCTGCGGGTCTACTACCAGGGCAAGCACGCGATGACCGACGCCGCGTTCGCGCGCATGATCGTCGACCGCAAGGCCGCGCAGGAACTCTACTCCGACCGCCATCGCCGCATCCTGGTCGAGATGGCGCTGTCCGCCGGCCACACGATCGCCAGCCACGATGACGCCACCGAGGAGCACGTCGAGGAGGCCGTCGGGCTCGGCCTGACCATCAGCGAATTCCCGACCACGATGGAAGCGGCGAAGGCTGCCCACTCTCGGGGTATGGGTACGATTATGGGCGGTCCGAACGTGGTGCGCGGCGGCTCGCATTCCGGCAACGTCTCCGCCGGCGACCTCGCCGAGGCGGGTGTGCTAGACGCGCTGTCCTCGGACTACGTGCCCTCCAGCCTGCTGTACGGCGCGTTCCGGCTGCACGAACGACACGGCATGACGCTTCCGGGCGCCATCGCCACCGTCACCCGCAATCCCGCCGACATGATCGGCCTCGTCGACCGTGGCCGGATCGAGATCGGGGCGCGCGCCGATCTGATCCGGGTCAAGCGGCTGGACGACGGCGTGCCGGTGGTTCGCCGGGTCTGGCGCCAAGGCGAGCGGGTGCTGTGATGGCCGTCGCGAAGAAGCTGTCGCCCGACGGCCCCTGGATCCACCCGGAAGCCAACGTGGTCGCCTCGACCTTCGGTGGCTGGACCGAGGTCGGCGCCCGCACCTCGGTGGTCGAGACGACGATGGGTGACTACAGTTACGTGGTCAGCGACAGCCAGATCATCTACGCGATCATCGGAAAGTTCGCGAACATCGCCTCTCACACCCGGATCAACCCGGGGAACCACCCGCACTGGCGCGCCTGTCTGCACCATTTCCAGTACCGCTCCGACGACTATGGCCTCGGGGAGCGCGACGACACCTTCTTCGACTGGCGACGCTCGACCCCGGTGACCGTCGGACACGACGTCTGGATCGGGCACGGCGCCGTGATCATGCCGGGGGTTTCGGTGGGCACCGGCGCGATCATCGGCGCCGGCGCGGTCGTGACCAAGGACGTGGCACCCTACACGATCGTCGCCGGCGTGCCCGCCAGGATCATTCGCCGGCGGGTCAGCGAGGCGACCGAGGCGAAGCTGTTGGCGATCGCCTGGTGGGATTGGACCCACGACACCTTGCGCGAGCGGCTGGCG